>JAHIFA010000003.1 GCA_018901315.1 Nanobdellota archaeon
GTTAAGGGAAAGAATGTCTAAAAATGCAAGAAAAACAGCTGCTGATTACTCAATCTCAAAAATGTCCAGAAAAATGCTTGAGGTCTATAAGTCAGTTCTAAAATGATTACTCTTTTTCTGCATAAAAAATTCCATACTCACATAAATTTTCTTTCAAAACTTTATATTGAAAATATGCCTCAATCACATTTTTTGTTTGAAATTTGTTTCTAATTCCAAGAAAATTACAAATATAAGTAACAATAAAACCAGGGAAAGAAGCCAGATACAGTCTTTTAGATGAATTCATAATTTTATCAGTAATTTTTTTATATTTTATATTTTTGAATCCTATCTCATTTGATTTGGTTTCAAAGAATAAGGGAGTTTCCAAAGAATCAACTGCCCAACTATTTAACCATTTACTTATTAATTTTTTTTCTTTTTCAGAAAAATTTGATTTTGAGTTAAAACCATCAACCACAACCAATCTTCCACTTTTTTTTAACAACCTATAAGCTTCTCTCAGGAATTTTTCCTTATCAGAATGACAAACACTTTCTAATGCAAAGATAACATCAAAACTGCCTGATTTGAATTTTGTGTTCATGTAATTCTTATTTGAAAAATTAACTAATGAGCTTACATTAAGCTTTTTTGCAAGTTTTTTCGCTTTATCAACCTGATTCTGGGAAATTGTAATCCCTTCAACTTTACAGCCAATTTTTCTAGCAATAAATATGGAAGTTCCTCCAATTCCGCATCCAGCATCCAGAACTCTGTCAGTTTTTTTTATTTTTGCTTTTTCTATTATTATCTCATTAGATTTTAAGAGAGACTGGTCAAAATTTTTTACTTTTTCATCCCAGTACCCATAATGAAAAGCATAATTTTTATTCTGATGTCAAAGAAGCTTATAGTCAATTTCACAGCTATCATAATATTTGATTATCTGTTTGTTATTGGCTTTCATATTCAATAAGAAAATTTAAATTTAATTAATTTACTTTTCTTCTTTCTTAAAGCTTTCCGGAAGGTCAATCAGGTATTTTCCTTCTTCAAGCTTGTATATCAATGGCCTTTTCTTGAATAGGTTAACAATATCAAGCTCATATTTTCCAGGCTTTAGGATTCTTATTGATTCCAGGTCAAGAACAACTGGCTTTTCTATGTCCCTTTCTATGCCAATAAGGTCAAAAACATCTTTTTCAATCTCATCCTTTTCTTTAGTTGTCAGGTCAGTTACTATGTTTTTTGATTCCTCAAGCTTTTTCTTGTTTATATAGAAAAACAGCCTCCCTCCGCACGGGCAGCCCTTTAATATCTCTTCAGCTCCATCATCATAGAATTTTCCGCACCGGACACATTGATGGGGCATTTTACCTCAAGAATTAAATCTTCCTCCTTCTTTTGGGTTTGGAATCCTCTTCTGTAAAAAGCTGTATCTTATCAGGGTCTTTTTTTATCTCCCTCACAACAGATGCTGGCCCAATAATGGTCAGGCCCTGCCTGTCACCAAGAAGCATATTAACAAAATTCCTTTTTATCTTTCTGAATAAGTCATTCTCTTTCTTGTCTGGATAGATAACAGACAGCTCTATTCCCTTGAAATCCTTGTCTATCTCTTCCATGGTTGCTTTTATAAGCTCGGTCTCTTCCTCTTTCTTTAACCTGCCCTGCAACAGAACTATTCTGTTTTCCTTTGTTATGTTAAGGAGTTTCCTTATTCTTCCAACTGAGCTGAGGTATTCTATTTCGCTGTATGGAACAAACTGCAGTGTTAGCATTATCCTACCACCTTAAATAGTCCCTGGTAAAATTCATCAATATTGGTGCCATACTTAGCAGATATACCAACAACATGATACTGTGGGAATGCTGACTGGACTTTTTTCATCTTTGCCTTTCTTAAATCCACTTTATTGGCTACTATCAAAACAGGAATCTTCCTTGCCTCTAAATTTCCAATGATTGTTATGTTAACCTGTGAATAAGGGTCTTTTGTTGCATCAAGAACAACAACCACCGTGTCCATGTTGTCAAGCCATCTTATAGAGTCTATAACACCCTTTGTTGCCTCTTTTGCTCTCTTTTTGGCATTGGTTGCACTCATGCCAAACTTCATAAAGTCCTCATAATCTATCCTGGTTGCAATCCCGGGAGTATCAACCAAATTAAAAGAAATCTCTTTTTTGCCGCTTTTGATGATTATCTGCTCCTTTATCTGAATCTCACGGGTTTCATGAGGGATATTTGTTACCTTGCCCATGCTCTCTCCCAGCCAGTCCTCGCAGATTTTGTTAGCCAGAGTTGTTTTGCCGGCATTCGGGGGTCCATATAAGCCAAGCTTGATGTGCTTTTTCCTCCTGAAAAGATTCTTGAAGAAAGTTTTTATGAATTTCTCAAATATGTTCACCATTTTTTAATTTATAGTTTAACTGTTATATAAATAAGTTTTGGTTTTTAAGTATGAATTATATACCTAAATCTATTTTATCTCTGCTTATTATTCACAACCAGATTAGAAATAAAACAAACATTTTCCTCTTAGAACTATTGGTTTATGTATTTGTAAGCATGATATGCAGCAGTCACCCCTTGCGAAACTCCAATGATTGCCTGCTTCAAGTCAGTGTTTGTGACATCGCCTACAGCATAAAATCCTGGAATGTTTGTTTCAGAATTCTGGTTAATTATTACTTCCCCTTTTTGGTTTAGGGTTATGCCTGCATCACCTGCTAATTTGCTAAGAGGAATAAGGCCTATATAAACAAATACGCCTTCTA
>JAHIFA010000144.1 GCA_018901315.1 Nanobdellota archaeon
AAAGGAATTTTCATTAAGTGCTGCAGATGATGTTGTTAAAAAGTTATTGAAGTTTGTCAAGTCAGCAAGCCCAAACAAGGAATATGCAGGAATTGCCAAAGGCCCATTTTCTTATAAAAAGGTGGAAGATAGTTATGACAAAAAAATTGCTTCATTATGTAGTAATTCAATTGATTATGTTGAAAAGGCAATAAACAAGGCCCTGGCTAGTGGAGCAAAGAGAACTGCAGGTGTTTTTGAAAATTCTGTAGCAGATGTTTCCTTATTGACTTCAAATGATGTTAAGGCAAGAGATAGAGGAACTTATAGTTATTTTTCAATAAGGGCATTTAACAGCAAGGAGGCATCTGGGCAGAAGGTTGGCTCTTCAAGGATGATTGATTTGCTTGATGTTGAAAAACTTGCAGAAGAAGCTACATTAATATCAAGACAGTCATTAAACCCAGAGCATGGAACATTTGGAAAGTTTGATATTGTTTTTGATTCACTGCCTTTTGCAAATATTATTGATAACATTGGAGAAGCAATGTCTGCATTTTCAGTTGAGGCAGGGCTTTCCTGCTTAAAAGATATGATTGGAAAAAAGGTTGCCAGCAAGGAAATAACAATTATTGATGATGGTACCCTGAAAAACGGGTTTGGCTCTTCAAAGTTTGATGCAGAAGGAGCCCCAACACAGAGAAATATTATGATTGATAAGGGAATCTTCAAAACCTATTTACATAATACTTCAACTGCCAAAAGGTTTAATACAAAAACAACAGCAAATGCTGGCCTGCTTTCGCCAGAGCCAACAAATCTTATTGTAGAGAAAGGTGGTTTCTCAAAACAAGAACTCTTTGAACAGGTTAAAAACGGGCTTTACATAACAAATCTTTGGTACACAAGGTTTCAGAACTATAACACAGGAGACTTTTCAACAATTCCAAGAGATGGCATATTTGTGATAAAAAATGGAAAGATAGGCCAGCCAATAAAGGGGATAAGAATAAGCGAGAATATGTTAAATCTTCTAAAAAATACTGCTGCAATAGGGAAAAAACCTGAAAGAGTAGTTGGCTGGGAAGTTAAGACCCCAGTTATAACCCCTGCAGTATTGGTTAAGGATGTTAATATTACGAGGCCTGCTGATTAAAAAATTAATTAACTTCTCCCCTTATAATATAATATTTTATTCCTACATCTTGAGTAAATTAGCGATTTATCAAGCGAACCCCACTAACCTAGTAGTAATTTAGGGATATAAGAAATTAATTCCTTTATATCTCTTAATTGTTCTGGAACATTAATAATTTTTTTATTTTTATAATTTCCCCAATATTTAATCCATTGCCACCCCGCCTCAATCTTTAGAAAATCAAATGTTTCATTTATTTTTAGTTTATCTTCTAATCTACTTGCTACCTGTATTATGTGAGCATCACAATCAAAATAAGGTCTAAATCCATTGGCAATTAAACAGTTATTAATAGTATAAAAAGAGACAGCAGCACTAGAAGTTATGAAACCCTCCTCTATAAAAGGTAGGGAGCGAATCATTTCTGGAACAATTGGCTGTCCTTTTTTTCTTAAAATTTCATCTATAGTTTTATATGTTTTTTCTACATCAAAATCAGTTGGGCCGGGAGGAGGTTCACAATATTTATCAGCTGGACCAGAGATTCTGCCATATAATATAATTCCTTTAACTAAAATTTTGCTCATTTTCAAAATACACCAATATTCACTTTTAGCTGATAAAATTTGATTATATAATCCATTTAAGACTTCTTTTCCTTAAGTTTTTGAGCCATTTCACTTCCAAGATATTCCATTATCTCTTCAAGACCAATATACTCAGTATAACCGACGAGCAACAAGGGTGTGGGTTCTTCAGATGGTGGACGGAATTCACACGGTATCCCGGATTTCAGTAGAGCATAATAGGCTTTCCGGTCATCTTCCTTAGAATTATAAAATAATACAGGAATTTCTAGGTCGATTTCTTTCATTTTATATTCCTCCTTTTTATTATCTTTTTTAACTTTTCCTTCCAAGGTTTCTTTTTTTCCGTTTATTCCTTGTATTTTATTGTTCATTTTCAAAATATATAATCTTTAGTATGAAAAATTAAACTTCATTCACAATAAAGTGTGACCGACTCCACCAGTACTTTTTGGAATCAATAGTAACTTCTTTTAATACAAGCTCGCTTATTTCCATTCTAGAGAAGGGATCATAGGGGATAGGTGGTTCAAGGCTTAATAGTATATCTAAAGAAAGTGGCCAAATATCACATTCTCGCAACCAATCCTCCATAGTTTCTTTTTTTAAAATATCAGGTGGTAAAATAAACTTTGCTTCTTGTATGATTCCAGGTAATTTTTCATATTCTTGATTAAATAAATAATCAACCAAATCTGGATTTGATTTGTCAATCTGTTTTAAAGTTACATTTTCTCCACCATATTTTCTAAATAATCTTTCCAAATTAAATCGTTCTCCTTCAAGTTTAATCTTAGTCTTATACCCATACTTTCCTGCAGTTATATCCTCTAATTTACCATCAATATCTTTAAACACAATCAAATCTTCATGCTCTCTTCTTACACCATTATTAGTCCATATCCCATATTGCACAGAATTATCTTTTAAATCCAGCCCCTTTTCAAGAATATATGCCAATAAAAATTCAGCAAATATTTTACCTTTTTCATAAGTATCGCAGCGGGTTAGTTCAGCTAGTTCTTCAATATAAATATTCCTACACCCTTTTTTAATATGATAATTAAAATCTTGGAACCTCCCAGGAGGATTAGGATGAGAAGAACCTATACGTGCTTTATTATCTTTATCTTCAGAAAAGTAAAAACAAAAAGTTGGTAGGACTATATTTAGTTTTTTATTAAATAAACATATTTCGGCTGTTTTTGTCATTTTACCTTCCCCCTTAACTATTTATATTCAACATTTAAGTTCACTAATTGGTTTATTATATCTATTCCGGTAATCTACTCCTAATTCAATTACGCTTTGAATAACAGGCCCAGGAACATTAAGAGGCCCACTGTTCATAACATCTATATATGCTTTCTTTTCTATTTCATTTAACTTGTCAAAACCATCTGGACTTTTCCACTTCTCTGGAAACACAGAGGGAACATATTCTAAAATTCTTTGAATCTGTGCTCTGCTCATACCATAACCAACCCAATCCTGAATTTCATGAAGAATCTCCGGTTCACCACTCAATCTTTCACCAAATGGTCCTCTCAAACTTTTTGTTTGTTCAAAGAGGTTGTCTATTGTTTTTGTTTTATTGTTCATATTTACCTAACTTATTATAATCAGTCAATATTAATAGTTTTTATTGACCAAAAGGTAAATTATTTAAATAAAAGAAGTATTATATTGACATGCTTAAAAATCTCAAAAAGGAAAATATAAGGCCATGCTCTGTTGATTTAAGGCTTGGCCAGATATTTAAATTATCTAAAACAAAATTAATTGACTTGGAAAAAAACAAATTTCCAAAACACAAAGAGATCAAACTTCCTTATACTCTAAAACCAGGAGAATATGTCCTTGCAAGAACCATAGAAGAATTATCTCAAAAGAAGAAGAAGTACGCATGTTTATTAAGCGCAAGAAGCAGGGCATTCAGAATAGGGCTGTCAGTCCAGACAAACTTCTTTGGACCTTATTATTCTGGCCAGGTTACATTTGGAATCAAGAATATATCAGAGAATAATATCCGACTGTATAAGGGAATGTCAATAGTTCAGATAGCTTTTTTTGATATAAAAGGAGAAACAATGCCTGTCAAGCATGATTTTCAGTTTGGGAGAATACTATGAGTGTTATAGGATACTCCGAATTATTGAAAGAAATTTATGGAATTACACCAGAATCATTAGAAAATGAGATTTCTTTACTTTTAAAGTCAAAACCAAACAAGAATAAGATAAACATTCTGAAAATTCTGGTTAAAAAAGAAAGATCAACCATAAGTGAGTTATTGAGGTTAGCTGGCATGAACAACACAGGAGGCTCATTTAAATCTATTAAGAAATTCTTTGAAGAACTTGTACAATTAAAAATATTGAAAAAAGAGAAAATAGGGAGAAGAACATATTTCTTTTTTATGGAAGACTCAAATCTTAAGAGGTGGTTAATTTAAATAATTTTTTAATAAAGGCTCTTTTGTTGGAAAATCTCATAAATTATAGCTTTTTCACATAGTTCTTTATAGTTCTGCATTACTTCCTCTAGAACAAGAACTGTGTTTTTATAAGATTCCTGGAATTTTTTTCTTTGAGATATGTTATCTGCTGCCTTTATAAGAATGGATTTGACTTTTTTTCCTATTGGTAAATTCAATATGTATTTTACCCTTTTTTGAGCAATGTCTTGTGCACGCATAGCCCATACTCCTAGCTTTAAATTCTCGTACGTATGTTCTAAAATATGCAGGCTTTTAGAAGTTTTACATACCTTTTCCATATCATTAATAAATGTTTCTAGCCCTTTGTTGGAATAATACTCAACAAATGCTCTTTTTTCTATATTTTTTTTATTGTAATTTTTTGGCATAATTCATAATATAATTTTTATATTTATAATAGTTTGCTTAATTTAAAAAAGGCATGTGCTCATAAGTTACTTCCGTTCATCATCCTTTCGTCAGTTGGTGTTCACTAAGTCACAGCACATACCATAATAATAGAAGTTTATCTTATATATAATTATTTCCCTTAAAGGCCATAAACAAACATAATTGATGTTTTGAGAAGTATTTAAATAGTAGTTTGGCTATGTTTTAAGGAAAGAGGTAAATAGATAAAAAAGTTTAGATGAAAAATAAAAAAAATATTCACAAAATAGTTTTAATTTTAATAGTAATATTTATTGCTTTAATCTCTATAATAAATAAATCTGTTCTGAAAAATTATGTTGAAGAAAACGAAACTACTGAGCAAGTTGATAAATACACAAAACTAAGACAAGATATGGTTGAAAATCAGTTGAAAAACAGGGATATAAATGATGAAAAGGTTTTGGAGGTTATGAATAATATAGAAAGGCACAAATTTGTTCCCTCTTATCTAATAGACCAGGCATATGATGATAACCCATTGCCAATTGGTTATGGCCAAACAATAAGTCAGCCATATATTGTGGCTTTAATGACTCAAATCTTACAGTTAAAAGAAAATGATAGAGTATTGGAGATAGGAACTGGTTCTGGCTATCAGGCAGCTGTTTTAGCTGAGCTTGTAAAAGATGTCTATACAATAGAGATAATTAAAGAGTTGGCAGACTCTGCTGAAAATAGATTAAATAACCTTGATTACAAAAATGTAAGAGTAAAAAATGCTGATGGTTATTTTGGCTGGGAAGAACAAGCCCCTTTTGATGCAATAATCATAACAGCTGCAGCCAACCATATACCTCCACCCTTACTAAACCAATTAAAAGATAAAGGAAAATTAATCATTCCATTAGGCAGTACTTTAAGTTTTCAAACCCTAACTATAGTAACCAAAAAAGGAGATGAGCTAGAAACAGAATTTATAACTGGAGTTAGATTTGTGCCTTTAACAGGCCAGGCCTTAAAAAAATAACTCCAGCTAAATAAAACAAGCCAGCTAAAAACAAAACAGAGTTATAGCCAAGGAATAATGCAATAAGAATAGCCAATATAGGGCTTAGAACCGAGGCACTTCCATTAACAGCCCATGCCCAGGCTATGAGATCTTTCTTTATCATTCTTATTCCCAATGGGAATGGAAAGCCCATGAAAAATCCCACTGGCGCTGTAATTAATATGCTCAATATTATTTTTAAGATTAAGTTTAATGAAATAAACAAATCAGTAATAAAATCCAGTAAAAACATATAAAGAATAACCAAAATAAAGAGTACAAAAACAATATTAGTTAATTTTTTAATTTTAAATCTTTGCGAATATAGCGCACCTAGGCTAGAGAATAAAAGCATTGAAAATATGATTGAGGAAGAGGAAAAAATAACATGGCCTAAAAATAAAATGAATTTTTGTATAAAAACAACTTCAATAAATAAATAACTCAAGCCAATTGCAAAGAAATAAATTAATATGCTTTTTTTTATTTTTTTATTTCTATTGAAAAATTTTATTGGCAATAGAATAAAAATCAGGGCTAAAATAAAAGTCTGAATCAGAACAAAAAATATTAAAAACCCAGAGTCAAGAAAGGGATTCCACCTTTGGCCAATCATATTATATAATTCTTTAATTTTGGAAATCTTAAAAAAATTAAAATAAAAAGGCCTATTATCTGTTACAGGTCTTACATCAAAGATATAATCTTCGTAAAATTCATCTTTATTTTTTAATAGGTTCTGGATAGAATTATAATAATAAGGCTCTTTGAACTTAAGATTTTTATTTGGAGTAAAATCTGCTGGCAGGTAAATAATGTCAAACTTATTTTTTTCAGAAAAATCATTGATTTTTTCTATAGTACTCTGGTTTAAATCAGTTTTTGATAAAACCAGTGTAACTGTTGTCCATGAGCGAAACATTGCAGTCTTTTTTGCATCTTTATCAATCTCTAATGCCAAAGAAAATAGTCTCAGGCTTTCCCTTGGGGGAAATAGTAGCCATCTTGTGACTACAAGAAAGCCATCATCACTCAAAGAATCATAGTATTCATTAAAAGCCTCTTCTGTGAGCAAATAATTTTCACTCAAGCCAGAGATCCCTGCAGAACCACTTAAAACATTTCCTGC
>JAHIFA010000145.1 GCA_018901315.1 Nanobdellota archaeon
AATGAGACGTGGAAAGACCCATACACCGACGAAGTGGACACCGCCCCCATGATGGGGATAACGGAGACAAGTCTCATAAAGCAGGCGGAGTATGTGCCACGAATAATTGAGCAGATGTACCGTGACGGCAGAGGAGACATAGAGGCCACAGGTGAAAGGTGTGTCAAGAAAGGTAGTCTCGTGGATGAGCTTATGGCTCGCAGTGACGGCAAGATTGGCAGAGACAGAGCGCAAGACATTATACGGGTGGCTATACAGAAAGACTATATCTGGAACCCCACGATAGATAAGATTAAACTAAGTGACTCTAGCAAGAACCAGATGCTCGGCTCAGAGCAAACCTTAAATACCTGATAAACCTTCCTAGTTGTGAGTAAACAATGAAAATTGAAATAACTGAAGAAGTAAAGAATATAATAATCCCTACAAGAGATGTTAAGAGTAGGCTAATAAAAAATAAAGATGGTAAAGCCATAACCGCTTGGATAATGGTTCAAGAGTTCCTAAGAAAAAATGAAATTAAATAATAAAATATTATTGGAAGCTAAAAGGCTTGACAAATGGGATAATACTGCTGATGTAAAAGAATTATTAAGTGTGTTAAATGAAGGCATTATCTTAGAAATTGGCTGTGGAACTGGTACAATAATAGAAAGCTTATCAAATTGTCTTAATAACTCAAAATTTTATGGAATTGACATAGAACCACATTTCATACAAAGAGCAAAAAACAAAAAAATCCAAAATGCAGAGTTTCTTATTGCAAATGCAACAAAAAGAACTTTTAAAGCTAATTCTTTTGATACAGTTATTTTGAGAGACAGTCTTCATGAGATCAGGAAAAAAGAGGGTAAAAAAGGAGTTTTTTTAGCTTTAAAGAACATATATTATTATTTAAAAGAAGGTGGCTCTTTGATTATTAGGGATGGATTAACCCCCAATCAAAAAAAGATTGAATTTATACTTGCAAACAGAAAGATGGAACTTATTTTTGAAGAATTTATAGAATATTCTGGTAGAGAATTTCAAAGGAAAAATAGTAGAATTGTAATGTTAGTAAAAGATTTTGTGTATTTTCTTTCCAAAATAAAAAAGATTGAATCCTTGAATACTTCTTTAGAAGAATCAAAACATTATAATTTAGAAGAATATAAAAAAATCTTAAATAGTAATGGTTTTGAAGTATTATCACAAAAAAAATATAAATTTTCTTTAGAAAAATATCCTGGTATTATCACAAATAAGAGGGATATGCCTTTTAGTTATATTATGTTTTTATGTAAGAAAATAATTAAATAACATATACTCTCAAAAAAGATTTATAATTTATAAGGATTTTTTGTTGAAATATTCGTTTAGAACTAGCCCCAAAAAGTTACCATAGAACATACATAATCCGTGCGGGGCTAATTTAATATTATTAAGAAATCAATCAACTACTTTAATGGCCCCTTTTGGGCACTGGACTTCACAAGCCCTGCATCCAATGCATTCTTCTGGCTTTTTAACAACAACTTTATCATCTTCTTTTGCAAAGACCTGCATCGGGCAGATATCAATGCAATTGCCGCAGGTTGTGCATTTTTTATAATCAATAACTGGTTTTGCTATATTCATCACCTCATTCCTTTGTGCTTTTAGAGTTTTCTTTCTTATTAGAATTATCTTGATTAGCTTCTTTTTTTACTTTCTCTTTTTTTGGTTTTGCTTCTTCTTCATCAGAATTATCTTGATTAGCTTCTCTTTCTTTAGGTTTGTCTTTTTTTGGTTTTGTTTCTTCTTTCTTTTCCTTAGCTTGAGGTTTATCTGGTTTCTTTTCTTCTGCTTTATTGCTTTCTTCTTTAACATTTCCTTTAGATTCTTTTTTACCAACAGCCTTTTTTCCAGCCTCTAAAAGCATTTCTTTTATCTCAAGGCTTCTTAAGGGATATATTTTTCTTAATGAAATCTTTAAATTTGACTGAAGCTTATGGGACACCAGCTCATTTACAAGTTCCTTGTAAGTTATTTTCCTAACATATTCTGTCAGATTTGCCCTTAATGCTTTCATCAATGAATTAACAACAGCACCTTTTGTTTTGTTTACTGTTATTACTAATGACTTTAATCTTACATCTTTTTCATCAGAGGTTTTGCATACAAAAGAATCATGGAGATTATTCCTGCCCTTTCTTATTATCCTTTTTATGAAAGCAGGCATGACCTTATAACCAATAATTTCTGTCTCTGCTTTATTTTCCTTTAAACCAGTCACTCTAAAGGTTATATTGATATTTTGTTTTTTTATATCTCTTGTAATTCCCATTAAATTGATTGTCATAATCTTACCAATAAGAAGCCTTGGATCTAAAGAAGGTGTTTCGCCTATTAACATCTCATTAAATTCCTTTGGAGCCAAAATCTGGTACCATTTCTTCTTTATTTTTGATACTTTTAATGCTGATTTTTCTTTTGCCATATTACAAACCTTATACCCTAGAGAGGAAAAATGGATTATTTATAAAGCTTTCGTACAAAAAACCAAAAGCTTAATATATAAAATGATTTATTATAACATGTTTGGGGCATTATATGAAAAAAAGTGAAATAAATGAATCAGAGGATATTGAAAAGGTTTATTCTGATGAGGGCAGAGACTCTCTTGTAGAAGATGATGCAATGGAGCCCTGGGAGCAGGGTTTTATGGAAGGGGCAGAAGACGACGGACAGGGAGCAAAATGCAGGCACTGCGGAAAGATTTTAATGGGCCCGGAATCTATTTTTGAAAAAGAAATAGACGGTGTAGTCTACAGGTTTTGCTCAGAGGAATGCGCAGAAAAATTTGAAGAAGACTTGCATAAAAATGAATAATTCTTAAGGGTTTATACATCCAGATTCTTTACTTCCAGGGCATGCTCTTCAATAAATTTTCTTCTTGGCTCTACTTCATTTCCCATCAAAACAGTAAACATTTCATCTGCCAGCAACGCGTCTTCTATAGTTATCTGCTTTAAGCTTCTATTAGACGGATCCATTGTTGTATCCCAAAGCTGTTTTGGGTTCATCTCACCAAGGCCCTTGTAACGCTGAATATTAAAGTTAGAATCAACCCCTTTCATTATAACATCTTTTTCAGCATCATTATATGCATATTTTATTAGGTTCCTGCTTTTTATCAAATAAAGAGGGGGCATGGCCAGATATACATATCCTTGCTCTATCAATGGCTTCATATACCTATAAAAGAATGTCAATAACAGGCATGCAATATGGTTCCCGTCAATATCAGCATCAGTCATTATTATGATTTTATGATACCTTGCCTTGTTTATATCAAATTCATCACCTATTCCTGTTCCTAATGCAGATATTAATGTAACAATTTCATTAGAGCTTATTATCTTATTTAATCTTGCTTTTTCTACGTTCAGGATTTTTCCCTTTAATGGCAGAATTGCCTGAAATTTTCTATCTCTTCCCTGTTTTGCAGAGCCTCCTGCTGAGTCGCCCTCT
>JAHIFA010000146.1 GCA_018901315.1 Nanobdellota archaeon
CTCTTGGATGAAGACCAATGCTCCATCCAGTGATATTCTCAATATGACCTTCTAGCCACCACCCATCAAGAGTTGAAAAATGAGGCACACCGTTGATTGCAGCTTTCATCCCTGATGTTCCTGATGCTTCATAAGGCCTTCTTGGATTGTTGAGCCAAATATCGCAGCCAGAAACCAATAATTTCGCAATACTAATAGTATAATCCTCTAAAAATGCAATCTTGACCCTAGTATTCTTACTATTAATCTCTCTTACTTTCAAAAAAATTTTCTTAATCAGTTCCTTGCCCCTCAAATCATCTGGGTGGGCTTTTCCTGAAAATATTATCTGTATATCTCCCAGCTCTTCTGCAATTTTTTCCAATCTTTCTATGTCTGACAATATCATATCAGACCTTTTATAGTCAACAAATCGTCTTGCAAAGCCGATTGTAAATTTATGCTCATCAAAAGATAGTTTCGTTTTATTATTGACCTCTTCAATCAACATCTTTTTTGCACCCATATGGGCTTTCCAGATATCTTTTTCAGGTATGTTCATAGCTCCCCTTAAACTGAACGGATCTTCTCTCCATGAGGGAATGTATTCATCGAATAATTTACAGAAAGGCTCTGCGGCCCAAAATCCTGAATGCACTCCATTTGTGATAAATTCTATATCGTGGCTTGGGAACATCTTTTTGGCGACTTTTTTGTGCTTTCTGGCCACACCATTCACATATCCGCTGAATCTTAAACCTAAATGAGTCATGTTTAATTCATTCCCGTCAAAAATCTGCATTTCCGGATCTTTTGGGATGTATTCTCCAACTTTTTCAATTATTAGGTGTTTATCAAATACATCATGCCCTGCAGATACAGGAGTGTGCGTTGTGAACACACACTTGCTTCTTACCTCTTCTAACATATTTTTTGTGGTGCATTCTCTGCAAAGAGCGAAGGTCAAAAAAGAAGAGTGTCCTTCATTCATATGATATTTATCTATGTTGCAGCCAAGTTCTTTAAGAATTTTGACTCCTGCAATCCCTAAAACCATTTCTTGAGATATCCTATCTCCTTGATATAATTTTTCTGTTATTTTCCTCAAATGCTCAGGGTTCTCTTCTAAGTCAGTATCTAAGAACAGTATCCGATTTTGTATTCCTGTGATCCCTTTCATATTATAACTCCAACAGCCGACAATTACGTCTTCTTTGCCTATTTTTATAGTGACTTTTTTATCGAGTTGTTTCAGATAATCTTCTGGATTCCATTCCTCTTCTTCTTCCGACTGCTCTCCTTCAACATTAATCCTCTGCTTAAAATATCCTTTTTTATATAACAATGTAACTCCGATAACAGGCAGATTAAGGTCTGCACTGCTTCTAAGAATATCTCCTGCAAGAATTCCGAGGCCTCCTGAATATGTAGGAATATTATTTTCTATTCCTATTTCCATGCTGAAAAAAGCTATCTTATATCTGTTGAAACCCATCATACCCCTTTTTAATAATTTGGAGTAACTAAGGTTATATAAATATATGTGTAAAATCAAAATAAAAGGCGACAACC
Source organism: Nanobdellota archaeon (assembly GCA_018901315.1). Taxonomy (GTDB): domain Archaea; phylum Nanobdellota; class Nanobdellia; order Woesearchaeales; family CG1-02-33-12; genus CG1-02-33-12. Next base: position 1,552 of record JAHIFA010000146.1, read on the forward strand.
CCTATTAAAAAATAAAAATATATGCACGAAGTTTTCCCTTTGGTCAGACAAATATAACGGCGATCCCGATGTTATATATAATATTACTCAGAGAAATCTTATAATATAGAACCATGACATTCAATTTTTATAATTTGATCCAATTTTTTTATTTTCTCTACAACTTCTTTTGAATCTGCAGAAAAACCAATTGTTTTAATTAATGGTTGTCTTGTTATATCTCTAACTCCAAATTCCTTTGCCATGTATTCACATAACTCTGTAAAATACATCTCAGGCCCTTTATATTTTGCGAAATATCTTAAATATTCCTTTTGCATTTCAATAAAAAATATCAGATTATATTTAAAGATTTCTCTTCCGTCATACTCCCCCCCATGCTCTGTATGGGTTGGTACACATAACACGTTTTAAATGGCAAGAACTCAATTCAGAAAAAATTTTAATAGAAAAATAAGGGTTTTTTGATTCAATTTACAAATAAAGAATTATTCTTTACTAACATTGACCGCTTTTGGACCTCTGTCTCCTTGCTCCACTTCAAATTCAACAGAATCGTTTTCATTCAAAGAAACGCCTTCTTTTAGCCCAGTTTGATGTACAAAATATTCTTCGCCATCTTCTCCAGATATAAATCCAAAGCCTTTCATATTGTTGAAAAATTTTACAGTTCCTTTCATTTTCTCACCTCCGTTCAGTTATTCCATTCTTTATCTGCTTTTAATTGGCAATCTTCACAATACTTTTTTTTTGATTCCCCTTTATTAACCACAAATCTTTTTCTGCAAAGCTTGCAATATTTTATGATTTTATAATCTACCATTTATTAACGTTTATAACTTCGGTTCCTCCTATCATTAGATTTTATTTCTATATCCATAGAACCACAATCCTTACAACTTAATGTTGTTGTTGGTTTTTATTTTTTGCCATGAGAATAATTTTTACGGGATTTTATACTTGTTCCTTTGCCTTTTTTACATACTCTCATTTATTCTAAAATCTCTTAGGCCGATGTTTAGCATAACACTCTTTGCAGTATACTGGCCTTCCTTCTCTTGGTGTGAAAGGAACTTCGCATTCCTTTCCACAATCAGCACAAACAGCTTTATGCATATCTCTAGGGGATGAACTAAAGCTTCCTCTACCAAAGCTGCTGAAATTTGTTGATTCAGAATCACGTCTTGGTCTTTCATCATTTCTTCTCATTTTTTTAACTCCTTCATTTTATTTATACTAATCAGAAATAGTCAATCTTAAATTTAAGATAAGACTGAAAATATCTCAATTATTATAGCAGTAAGTAAGACTCCTTTTTAAATGCTTCTGTTTTTTATGAACTCTTTGGACGATATCTTGAGTATCAAAGAGTATCAATTATACCTCCTAAATGATTGTTTTCTTCTCATTGGTCTTCTCTGGTTACTAGACCTAGGATTGATAAACACTATTTTTTTCAAATAAGGTTTCTCTTCCTTTTCAATTGAAAATGTCCTGTACTCATTCAATATTCTTGAGAAATTGCCATAATCATTATCACAAACTAAGTTAACAACCTTGCCACTTTCTCCTGCTCTGGCAGTCCTTCCAATCCTATGAACATAGTCATTTGGGTCATTTGGAATATCATAATTATAAATATGCGAAACATCATCAATATGCAATCCTCTGGCAGCCACATCAGTGCATACCAATGCACC
>JAHIFA010000147.1 GCA_018901315.1 Nanobdellota archaeon
AATCCAAAGAGATCTTATGGAAAAAGCCTGAAAACGTAAGTCCAGTAATGCTTTTGTAGCTAACCATAATGATTTCTGAGGAAAACCCGATTAAGAATTAGTTGATGTTGTCTCGTTTAGAAAGTCAGTTCGGAGATACTGAAAAAACAGTTAACTTTATATAGAACTGGTTACTTACTTTTTTACGAGTTTTTGATATTTGATATCTAATCAATTTCAATATCTAATCAAAGTAGGGGGTAATAAATATGACAAACCAACAAATACAGCCAATATTCATTCTTCCAGAGGGTTCTCAAAGGACAACTGGCAAGAATGCGCAAAGAACAAACATTATGGCCGCAAAACTCGTAGCAGAAACTGTTAGAACAACTTTAGGTCCAAAGGGAATGGACAAGATGCTGGTAGATTCTTTAGGGGATGTTGTTATAACAAATGATGGAGTAACAATTTTAGAGGAGATGAGTATAGAGCATCCATCAGCAAAGATGATTGTTGAGGTTGCAAAAACACAGGAAGATGAGGTAGGAGATGGAACAACAACAGCAGTTATTTTAGTAGGAGAGCTATTGAAAAACGCTGAAAAACTTCTTGATGAAAATATCCATCCAACTGTTATTGCAAAGGGATTCAGGATAGCAGCAGAAAAAGCCCAGACAATACTGAATAATATTGCAGAGGATATAACTGAGAAAGATACAGTATTATTGAAAAACATAGCAATAACAGCAATGACTGGAAAGGGCGCCGAAACAGCCAAGGAAAAGCTTGCAGAGCTTTGCGTAAAAGCAGTAAAGCAGGTTATGGATAAAGAGAATGACAAAATAACAATTGATACTGAAAACATAAAGCTTGAAAAAAAGGTTGGCTCTGGGATAGAAGACACAGAGCTTGTCCAGGGGATTATATTAGACAAGGAAAGGGTCCATTCAGGAATGCCACAGTCAGTGAAAAATGCAAAAATACTTTTGGTTGATTCAGCAGTAGAGGTAAAAAGCACAGAAACAGATGCAAAGATACAGATAACAGACCCAAGCCAGATGCAGGCATTTATTGACCAGGAAGAAAAAATATTAAGAGATATGGTTGAGAAAATAGCAAAATCAGGAGCTAATGTAATGTTCTGCCAGAAAGGAATAGATGATATTGCACAGCATTTCTTATCTAAAAAAGGAATATATGCAGCAAGAAGAGTTAAAAAAAGTGATATGGAAAAGCTTGCAAGAGCAACAGGAGCAACCCTCATCACAAACCTTGATGACATAACATCATCTGATTTAGGAAAGGCAGGGATTGTTCAGGAAAAGAAAATAGGAGATGATCAGATGACTTATGTTGAAGAATGCAAAAACCCAAAAGCAGTAACAATGCTTGTAAGGGGCGGAACAGAGCATGTTGTGGATGAAGTAAAAAGAGCACTTGATGATGCAATAGGAGACCTTTCTGCAGCATTAACAACAGGCAAGGTTGTAGGGGGAGCAGGCTCTACAGAGGTTGAGCTTTCAAGAAACCTTAGGCATTTTGCAAATTCATTAAGCGGAAGAGAGCAGCTTGCTGTACAGGCATTTGCAGATTCTGTAGAGGTTATACCAAAAACACTGGCAGAGAATGCAGGGCTCGACTCAATTGATATCTTAACAGAATTAAGGGCAATGCATGACAAAGGAAAGAAATGGGCAGGAATTGATGTTTTCTCAGGCAAGGCAATTGATGCATGGAAAGCCGGTGTAATTGAGCCGCTGAAGATAAAGACCCAGGCAGTCAAGTCAGCAAGCGAGGCTGCAGTAATGATTTTAAGAATAGATGATGTCATTGCAAGCTCAGGCAGGGGAGGAGGAATGCCTCCTGGCGGAATGCCTCAGATGCCTGGCGGCATGTCAGATTATTAATTTTTTATTTTTTTAATTAATTTTTTCTAAAAATCCTCTTGAAATCGAAATATTTATAAAGAATATTAGTTAGTGTATTAATTAACCAGCATATAAAAGATGGTGATATTATTATGATGAAAGGTGAGCATAAATTAGTGCCTAAAGAGGAAATAACTGACCTAAAAAAAGAGGTTAAGGATTTGAAGAAGGCCTTAATGCAAAGAAAATTTAAAACAAAAGAGCCTGTTTCCAGCAAAGGCCTTAAGGAATCAATGGACAATCTTTCTGAGGCAATAAACGAGCTTGTTAATCTTTTTACTGTTGCCAAGGATATGGGTGAGCAGGGAGCTTTTGATGAACCTAAAATACAATCTTCGCCTGAACTTAAATCACTTCTTGAGCAAAATAAAGTAATAGCAAAGGGAATACTTGCAATTACAGAAATACTGAGTGAGCACCTTCCAAAATTATCAAACCTTGCCAGGGGGAATCAAAAATATAAGGTATTGAGGGTAAAACAGAATAATCCAACATTCTCTAAACCAACAATGCCTTCAAGAATGCCAATTGAAGATTTTGCAAAATCAGACCTTCCATCAATGCCAGAGGTTGATGAGGATTTTGAATTCCCAAAAAAACAAGAAGATGATTTTGAGCAGGATTGAATATGGAAAACACTTTTTCTGATATTAATCTGAAAACAATAAGTAATCTAACCCAGCTTTTATTGAAAGCAGGCGCTAGAATAAATAAACTGGAAACAACAAAAAAAGAAAGAATCATTAAAATAAAACAGAAAATTGAGCTGCTTGAATCCAGATATAAAATACTAAAGGAAAAAAACAAAGGCAATATAAAACTGGATGACCTTAATATGCATTTAAGCTTAATAAAAAATAGATTAGGAAGAATAAGTGTTTAAACGTCATGTTTCATTACTGTATTTCTGTGATTCTTTTTTGCCCTTTTGCATGCCTCTTCAATAAGGGCTTTAACTTTCTCATTAAGGGCATCAGCAAACTCTCCGGAAACATTGAGTTTTTTATCCTCATACTTTGCAAATTCCTTTATCTTTGCTTTGATAACAACCATGTCTGTCATTTTTTATCACCTTTATCAGATTTTTTGAATTATATAAAGCTTTCGTTAAAATTTATTCGTGCGTGAACCAGAAAACCAATTTATCTCTTTCAATGCTGTCAAGCTTGCAGAAACCAAAACGCTCAAACTGAACAACATCATTTATTTTGATGTTTTTAACAGATG
>JAHIFA010000148.1 GCA_018901315.1 Nanobdellota archaeon
TGGCTGAAGATATTTTTCCTTAAGTTCTAATACCCTTTCTGTGAGTGATTTTTTGTTATGCATAAGCATTTTAAATAATTACTAGTATATAAATCTTTCGTTTATTTGTTACAACGGAGTGGTTAAAAAGAATTTAAATTTATAGGCCAAAAAAACCCAAACCTTACTTTTTCTTTCTTTTGGGTTTCTTTTTTGTTTTATTCTTCTCAGTCAGGGCCATAACACCCCAGAACTTTATCAGGGCCGCGACAAACAGCAGAATCATGCTCAAAGCAAGGAACTGCTCAGCCACAAGAAGATTATTCATGAATCTTCCAAAAAAAGAACTTGCTGAAAGGAATATGGCAACTACTGAAAACAATATCCATGATTCTGTTGGAAGATTATTTTTATGTAATATAAAAGTTATTATCATATATGCCATGCTTATATATATCCCAGACACAACAATAAGGTATGTAAGAAGTATTGTTCCTATTGTGCTCATTGTATTAACAACAACTACTGACAATACAACAAATAAAAACAGAAGTATTAGTTTTGTTCTTATCTCTTTCATTCTAACCTCTTTTTAACCTAATTATATTTTTTCCTTTTTCCAATATTTAAATCTATTGTTTTTGAATATTTTTCTTCAGTGGAATCAGAAACTTCTTATTCTTGTCAAGGTCAAAGAAACTGTCTGCATCTTCTGTAAGCTTTGATGATGCAGTTCTTCCAAAGGCTATTACCTCAACCCTGCATCCAATGGCTCTTCTCAGATGCTGAAGTAAAGGGCAGAAGTCTCCGTCACCGCTAACTAGAATAAGAGAATCAAGCTTTGGCGCAAGCTCTATCATATCCATTGCAATGCCAATATCCCAGTCGCCTTTTTTTGCACCGCCAGGAAATATCTGCAAATCCTTTGCCTTTACCTCAAATCCTATCTGCTCAAGCTTGTCAAAAAAGTTTTTCTCATCCTTTACATCTGCCTTTATGCAGTAGGCTATTGCCCTTATCAAAGACCTTTGTCCAACAGCCTCTTTTAATATCTCCCTGAAATTAACCTTTGCATTGTACATGTTTTTTGCAGAGTAATACATGTTCTGCACATCAACAAATACCCCGACTCTCTGCTGCTTATGCTGTAAAGTCATTTTAACACCTCTTTATTTTGGAAAAAACATCTCAAAGCCGCATTTAGTGCAGAAAATCCTTCCTGTTTTCTGGTCAAACTCCAGGCTTAATGAATTGCACTTAGGGCATCTTTTTACAACTGCTGGGATTTTGTCAAGCCCAACTTCTCTCAATTTTTCTTCAACATTTTTTTTCCATTCTTCATAAATAACCATTTTAACCCTTGTTCTTCAAAAACTCATAAATAGAATGCACTGCTATGGCTCCTTCTGAGGCTGCTGTTAATATTTGCCAGAATTTGTTAGAGCCTGTGGTTATGTCACCTGCAGCATAAAAACCCTCAACATTTGTTTTTTGTGAAGAATCAACTATAATATAACCCTGTTCATCAAGTTCTATTCCCAATGGTTCTGTAAGAGCAGTTGATGGAACAGACCCTATTTCAATAAACAAACCATCAAGAGCAATCTCCTTATTATTTTTATATTCCTTATCAAGCGTAACTGAACTTATCATTTTATTACCATTGACAGCAATAACATTTGTGTTGTTTATTATAATGATTTTCTTGTTTTTTTCAAGCTGGCTTGCCCTTAATGGCTCTGCCCTTATTTTTTCTTTCCTGTAGATTATGAAAACTCTTTTTGCATATTCTGCAAGTAATAATGCAGACATTGCAGCAGCATCATTTCCTCCAACAACACCAACAATTTTATCCCTGAAAAAAGCAGCATCGCATGTTGCACAATAGCTAACACCCTTGCCAATAAACTCTTTCTCTCCTTTGATATTAAGTGCTTTTCTTTTTGTTCCTGCAGCAAATATTAATGCATTTGATTGATAATTCCCTTTGCGGGTTGTTATTATAAAATTACTTTTCTTTTCCAACTTAATTATCTCCTCATTTTTTATGTCAGCCAAGCCATTTATCTGCTCTTTAAACTTGTTCATTAATTCCATTCCTGAAATTGACTTAAACCCCGGATAATTCTCTACCTTGTATGCATGTGCTGCTGTGCCACCCAATTCTTCTCCGATAATAAGTGTATTAAGTTTATATTTAGATGCGTAAATCGCTGCTGAAAGGCCAGCAGGCCCTGCCCCTACTATAATCAAATCATAAATCATACAAATTAATAAAAGAAAGTATTATTTAAATCTATTGTAAATTTATTTTGTATATCTTAACATCTCCTTTAGAAAAAACAGGCTCAAACTCATCTGGCTTTGAATCAAATTCTTCTTGGTAAAGGTTTATTTCATAAACTTTTTTTTGGCCAAGATAAACATATTTTGGCTTTAATTCTTTTATTCCTTCCTTGAATTCATCAAAATAGGTAGGAGTGTTGTGCGGATTTGTTATCGGCCTGAATGCAATTGCAGGTATCCAAGCACCACCATCTCCATAATTATTCAAAAACAGGTCTGTTGTTTTTGTGTTTTCCTCTATCCATTTGTAAGCCTCCATATCATTTGAGGTTACCATGCTATTGGCTTGTGAACTTCTTATAAAAAATGAATATCTTGAAACTGAATTCTGAATAGAACCAGCAAGTACTAAAAAGATAAACACTAAAGCACAAAGTCCTAATATTTTTGCAGTTATTTCTTTATTTTTTAAGTTAGTAATTGCAGTTTTTGATGTAAGCCTTATCAATCCACCAATAAATACTGCAAAGGGTATTAATGCCATTGTTGCCATCCTGTAATGCATTAACAAATAGGAAAAGGGCAACAGTCTGTAATGTGAGTTTAGGATAAGAACAAATATTATTATTACTACAATAAGGTATTTTAATGTCTCTTGCTTGTTTATGAGCAGCATGCAGAAAAATCCTATGAAAGCTAATAATGAGATAAATGCACCATTATAACGCCTAACATACATTGGAATTGTTATAATTGAATTTTTTAAAGTTCCATGCCATGAGCTTGGATGAA
>JAHIFA010000149.1 GCA_018901315.1 Nanobdellota archaeon
AATTTTCTTTGGAGATTGTTTCATGTATTGGCTGCTGCGATAAGGCTCCTGCGATGATAATAAATAACAAAGTTTATGGTAATCTCACTGAGAAAAAGATAAGGGAAATAATCTCAAGTTTAAAATGAAAATTATGAATAAAATAAGATAAATAAAATTAAAGAGGAATAAATCAAGAATAATAAATTAAAATGCAAATACTAAAAAACTCAAATTTTAGGGCATTAAGCAAAATAGCTGGAATGATGCCAGAAGAAATAATCGAGCTAATAAAAAAATCAGGGCTTACTGGCCGCGGCGGTGCTGATTTTCCAACAGGGCTTAAGCTTGAGTTCACAAGAAACTCTCAGGGCGAGAAATATGTTATAGCAAATGCTGATGAGGGCGAGCCAGGAACATTTAAGGACAAATTAATTCTTGAGAAAAACCCTAATAATATAATAGAAGGAATGATAATAGCTGGCTATGCAATCGGCTCAAACAAGGGTTACCTATACCTAAGGGGAGAATATTCTTACCTAAAAAACAAGCTGCAAAAAGTTATCAATAATGCAACTAAAATAGCAGATAAATTAAAAATATATTTTGATATTGAGATTATTTCAGGGGCAGGAGCTTATATTTGCGGTGATGAGACAGCCATAATTGAGTCTATTGAAGGCAAGAGAGGAAACCCAAGAATAAAGCCGCCTTTTCCAGCTAATAAAGGGCTTTTTAACAAGCCAACTTTAATCAATAATGTTGAAACACTGGCAAATATCCCTTTAATTATTCTTGATAAGAACTGGAACAATAATTTAAGGCTTTTTTCTTTATCTGGAAATGTTACAAGACCAGGTGTTTATGAGTTGCCATTAGGTATATCATTAAAGGAGCTGATTGAGCTTGGAAAGCCAGAGAACAAAATCAAGGCAGTTTATTTTGGATGTGCAGATGGTTGTATACCTTATGAAGATATAAAACTAGATTATGAAACAATAAAAGAAAAAGGAGCAATGCTTGGCTCATGCACAATTATAGCTGTTGATGAAAAGCATGATATTGTTGATGTTGCAACAAATATGGCAAAATTCTTTGAATATGAAAGCTGCGGAAAATGCACTCCATGCAGGGAAGGGACAATGAGGGTTTTGGAGTTGTTGGAAAAAATCTCCCTGAAAAAAGCAGCAAAAAATGACTTAGAGCTGTTGGAAGAGCTCTGCAGGGTTATAAGTGCAACATCTTTGTGCGGATTAGGCCAGTCATCTGCTAACCACCTAATAACAGCTTTAAAATATTTTAGAAATGAATTTACAGATAAGCTAAAATGAAAATCACAATAAACAATAAAGAATTTGAATGTCATGAAGACCAGACAATACTTGAGGTAGCAAGGGAAAACAACATTGAAATCCCTACACTGTGCTACCAAGAGGGTTTTGAGCCAAGCTCTGTATGCCGGGTTTGTGTTGTTGAAGTAGATAACAAGCTATTGCCTTCATGCTCAACAAAAGTAAAAGATGGCATGATAATAAACACAGAATCAAAAAAAGTTTTGGAAGCAAGAAAAATAAACACAGAGCTTCTTATGTCAAAGCATGTACAATCATGCTTTGTTGAGAGCAAAGAGCATGAGCTATGCAAAATAGCAAAAGACGTTGGGATAAGGCAGGTAAGGTTTAACAACCATAAGAAGGTATATATTGTTGATAAGGGAATAGCAATCATTACAGACAATAACAAATGTATTCTTTGCGGAAGATGTGTTCAGGCATGCCAGATGCAGAATGTCAATGCAATAGATTTTGCATATAGAAGCTATCACACAAAGGTAACCCCTGCCTATGAAAATAAACTAGATGATTCTGTTTGTGTTAACTGCGGCCAGTGCCTCCTGGCATGCCCTGTTAATGCTATTTATGAAAAAGATGACACTAAAGAGGTTTTAAAAGCATTGAAGAGCAAAAAACATGTTATTGTGCAGACAGCCCCTTCTGTAAGGGCTTCATTAGGAGAGGAGTTTGACTTGCCTGCTGGAACTCTTGTTACTGGAAAAATGGTTTCAAGCTTAAGAAAAATTGGCTTTAAAAAAGTCTTTGATACGCAGTTTGGTGCTGATTTAACCATAACAGAAGAGGCTGCAGAATTAATTGAAAGATTAAAAGAAAATAAAAATTTGCCAATGATTACTTCATGCTGCCCTGCATGGATAAAATATATTGAGCATTTCTATCCAGAGCTTTTAAAGCATGTTTCAACATGCAAGAGCCCTCATGATATGTTCGGGGCAATTGCAAAGAGCTACTATAAGGAGAAATATAAGATTAATAATAAAGAGCTTGTTGTTGTCAGCATAATGCCCTGCACTGCAAAAAAGTTTGAAATCCAAAGAAAAGAGATGAAAAAAGAGGTTGACTATGTTCTGACAACAATTGAGCTTGCAAGATTAATCAAAATTAAAAAAATAAAATTCAATAATCTAACTGATGAGGATTTTGATGCTGCATTAGGATTGTCATCAGGTGCTGGAACAATCTTTGGAGCAAGCGGCGGTGTAATGGAAGCTGCTTTAAGAACAGCTTATGAAACAGCAACTGGAAAAAAGCTTGAGATGCTTGAATTCAACCAG
>JAHIFA010000150.1 GCA_018901315.1 Nanobdellota archaeon
AAAAAAATAAAAATTTACTCAACTCTTGTTGAGAGAGTTCCTTTAATAGAACGGCTTATGTCATTTTCTGAAAGATATTGTATTGTAATATCTTCTTTAAATTTAGAGTCTAATACAAGTGTACTGCCGCAGTTAATATTAAATACCTCTTTCTCTCCATCCGTTAGTGTTCCATCTCCTGCTGTCGATCCATCACAATCTCCACCAACAGATATATTTATTGAATTTAAATCTTGCCCCATGCCATTTTGTATGACTAATGTTACATTATTTGAAAAACTATCTACTTTAAACTCAACACAACCCAAACCTGTTCCTAATGTACAGCTTGAAGGCAGGTATTTTCCCGGATTCAATACTCCAAAATATGCTAGAGCTGCTATTGCTAACAAAACAACAAGAATTGCCCAGCCATAGGTCATCAAGAACTCCATGGCAGCTTGTGCTTTTTTCATTTTATCACCTCTATTCCTGGATTTTTATAGTATATTGCTATACCTTTCCATATATTAATACTAACTTATATATAAAATTAACTATTTTTTGGGCTAAATAATGCCTCCAAACAGCTTTCCAAACACTACGGAAAAAATTAAGAAAAGGCTTATTGTAACAATAATGAATGTAGGGATATACTTAAATCCTGCCTTTATTTCTCCTTTTTTTATTGTTGCAATAATTATAGATGAAAAATATGATGTAATAAACAAGCAGGTAATGACAAATATTCTAAAATTCTTAACAGAAATACCAACTTCAGAAAAATTTATGTTAAATCCCCCCATGCCTGAAGGCATATCCATTTTTAACATAAGATTGCTTAGTATGATAAGCAATTGGTTTGAAAGTGCAAACAATATTGGAGCTGCAATTACTGTAGCAAATGTGATAAATATAACATATGTTGTAACATTTGCTGAAAGCTCTTTTTTCATAATTTTTGCTTCCTGTATGTCAATAGATATTTTATTAAGCAAATCTCCAATCTCTCCGCCAGCAGCAATGCCTTCAACAAGAAGATTAACTGAACGTGTAAGCATAGGTGAATCATATTTTCCTGCAAAGCGTTTTAGAGCCCCCTCAAGGTCTTCCCCAGTCATGGTTTCTTTTGCAACTGTTTCAATTTCTTTTGCTAAAATGCCAAATTGCGGCCTGACAGCATACCACAATGCCCTGTCAATAGGCATTCCTGCTTTTATATTAGCAGATGTCAGCTGCAGAAAATCAGCAAAAACTTCTTCTACACCTATCATTCTTTGGAATATTCTTAAATCAATTATTAAATAAAACAAGAGCCATAACACAACTAGAAGAACAATAAATACAATAGCCCAGACAAAAAACATAATAACACTAACATAAAAAATACCATATTTTAAGTCAGTTGAAAAACGATAGATTAAGTAAAATGAGATTATAAAATTTAAAAAAATACAAAGATTAAATATTATTTTAGATAGCTTGTGGGATTCTACTGCAAAACCTGCCTTTTCCAGATAATACTTTAATTTGTTTCTCCTGTGCTCCAAGATTAATTTTTTCTTTTTTTCTATCTTAAGCTTCCGGTATAGCTTAATCTTATCCTCAAAACCTTTCATTTGCTTTTGCTCTTTTGTTTTTTTCAGCGAGTTAAACAATTTTCCTATTTTCACATTTCCACCGCAGGTCTCGATGATTTTATTATTGAGAAAAACATGAACTGAACAAATCCAAGGAACATTGCTATTGCAAGAAGAGCAATTAAATCAATTTTTATTGAAATAAATGTTGTTAAAACAATAATCCCTACTATACCAAGGGAAGGCATTATAACTGCTATAACCATATAAAACATGGCTAAAGGATTTAACTTTCTGCCATACTCCTTTACTTCAATAACTTGTTCACGGACTATCTGGTCTAATATGCTTGAAAGAGAGTTTGAAATATCTGCCCCTGTCCTTAAGGAATTAAGTATCTGCCATAAAACTTTGGTAAAGCTTGAGGAAGGGGTTGTCTCTATTATTTCGTTTATTGCATCCTCCATTGTTGTTCCCAGGTCAACCTTGTCTATTATTTTCTTAAAATATTCCCCAATCACTTCATAATTTTTTGATGCATTAAGCATGGCATCATATAAGGAAACACCTGATTCAAGTTCTATTATAATGAAGCGGCCAACAAAAACAATTTCCTTGCTTATGTCTCTGCCTTTTCTTAATATTTTTACATCTGGAATTTTGAGCATATAGAAAAGTGTAACAATGAACACCAATGGGAAGAAAAGGTATGTTATCCAAGACAAAATTTCAAGCTTTATAAGTATTGTTGCGATAAGAACAGTAAGGCCTGTTGTCATGTAGAATGCTGAAAAAATTGTTTTTTGAACAAATTCTTCAGGGTTATCATCCATACCAGCCTGATTTAATTTTATATTCAGGCCAGGAAGGCCCTTTGCAATCCGTTTAATTAGTATATTGCTGATGTGTTTCACCTTTGTTTTTTGTTTGATTTAACAGTTTTCATAAAATTATCCTTATCTGTATAATATTGTGCCATAATCCTTCCTACCCCATCAACAAGGTTTATGTTGTTTTTAATCATCCATTTAAGGACAGCCTCTTTTTCTTTCAAATCTTTGTTTATTTCTTTTCTGCTCATTCCAGTAAACATCTGCAGAGTATTCATAATGGATGTAGATTCATGCGCTTTCTCTAATTTGTCCTTTTTTATATTAAACTGAATTAAAATATTTGTGCTGCTGTCGGGAAGTATTTCTGATATCTGAAATGTCTTTCTTGTTCCTGTCCTTCTGTTTCTGTACTGCACAAGAATCATTGAAACAGCCGGAATCATAGATTTTGGAATATCAATAGGCGGATTTGTGAGCCGTGTAATCGTCTCATTTGTATCATTTGCATGCACTGTTGCATAGACAGAATGCCCTGTGTGAATTGCCTCAAAAAGAACTTCAGCCTCTTGCTTTCTTCTTATCTCTCCAACAACAATCCTGTCAGGCCTCATTCTAAGAGAATTAACCAATAAATCAAGCATTGTTATAGCCCCCCTACCCTCTGGGTTAGGCAGCCTTGTTACCATAGGAATCCAGTGCAAAAACTTAGGCAGTTGTATCTCATGAGTATCCTCAATTGATATTATCCTTTGGTTGGGAGGAAAGAAATTTGATACAACATTCAGCATTGATGTTTTTCCTGTTGCAGTTCCGCCAGCTATTATTATTGACAGCTCATACTGAACACCAAGCCAGATAAGGGCTGCTGCCTCAGAAGATATTGTATTATTTTTTATAAAGTCAGTGATTGTCCATGGCTTTGCTGCAAACTTTCTTAATGTAATTGTGTTTCCTTTAAGAGATACTGGGCTTAGTGTTGAATTTATCCTGTCGCCAGTGCTTAAGTTTGCATCCATCAATGGCTCAAGGACAGTTATCTGCCTTCCAACTTTCTTGCCTATCATAGTAGAATAATGCTTTATCTGCTCCTCGCTCTCGATATGAATATTTGTCTTGAGCCATCCATGCTTGCGATGATAAACCCAAACAGGATCTTCTGCATTATTGATTGCTATTTCCTCAAGATGCTGATCATTCATCAGAATTTCTATGTTGCCCATACCGAGGCTTTTTTGTATTAAATATGATGTAAGGAAGCTCATTGTCTTTTTGTCAGCATCAGGAAAATGCTTTTTTATTAGCAAATCAATTGTTCCCCTGAACCTTTGCTCAATAAGTCCTGTCTTTTTTATGTCAATTATGTCCACCATGCCAAGATTTACCTCAGTAATAAGCTCCTGCCTTATTTTCTCAAGAATTATTTCAGTATTTTTGCTTATACTTGATATAGAAACCTCATATATTGGAACAAACTCATCTTTTTCTGTATAAATCTTTATCTTTATTGGAATTTCATTAGAAATAAAATTATATTCATCTTTGATTGCCATACTATCACCTTTTTTTTAATTTTAAATCAAACTATTTAAAAATCCTTTTTCTTTATCAAACCACATAATTTTTTAATTTCTTTTTCAAAAAAGCCTTTTTTTGTATCAATATCTTTTATTTTTTTCTCCAATAACTTAACATGCTTTTCAACATCAGTTGATTGGGAGGATATTGTAAATGCCCTTGCCTTTGAAATTAGGTCATTCAGCTCTTTTTTCAGATTGTTTCTTTCATCATCAATCTTATTCAATAATGTTTCAGCTTCCATTTTTTTTTCAAAAAATTTTTTGAACTTGTCTGATAACATTTTGCTTTCCTTGGTAGTTTTTTCCATCATTCTGCTTTTTTCAAAAACTTTCCTTAAAATTTCCTGTTGTGAATTAAGTATTTTTTTCTCATGCTCCTTGCTCTCCTTAGCAAGAGAAAGCATCTTGTTTTTTTGTTCTGTTAATGTTTTTTTGGTGCTCTCTGCCAGTTTTTTCATATTTTCTATATGAAATTCTGAGTCTTCAACAGAGGCGTCCTGCAATTTGAGCCTTTCATTCAGGCGGTCTGTTATTTTATTAATTTTCTCAAGCTTTTGCTTAAGGGCTTCCTCAGATTTTTTTGTTGATATTTCCTTTAGTTTTTCAGCTCTTAGCATTTTCTCTTCTATACCTATTTTTCTTAAAATATCTTCATATTTTTTTTGTGCATTAACAATCTGCCTGTCCATCTCTTTAATTTTATCTGTAAACTGCTGGTCCTGCATCTTAACTTGGTCATCAATATTCTTTTTCAGCTCAGTATACCTCTCAAGCTCTTCAAGCTCTTTTCTTACCTTGCCTGCATCAGCATGTATATGCTCCTTTATGCTTTTGAATTCGTCCCTTATCCTTGAAAGATTATCTCCATTTTTATCAAGAAAACTGGATAATGACTCTGCTTTTCTTATAATAATCTCTTTTTTTCCATGAAAGCTTTTTATTTTTTCTTCAACATCTTTTTTTGTCAGCTTTCTTTCAATAAGCCAGAGCGTTGCAAATTTATAATCAGTGCTTATGATACTTTCTTCCTCAAGAAAATCAGCCCATTCCTCTACTACTACAGGGCTTACTCCAAGCTCTTTTGCTGCCTGCGGAACAGAAATTCTTTTTTTCTCTTGAATAAGGCTTACCAGCCTATCAACACCTGTTTTTAATAATGAATCTTGGACCATCTTATCTTAAAAAATTCCTTTTTAATATAAATATCTATCGGAATCACTCAGTTAAACCCTCACATTCATATGTTGCAAGGTGTTCTTTATCCAGCTTAAACCATGAGGGCATATCCTGAATATTATAATTGGTTGTTGTCTGGTCTCCAAAATAAATATAATCAACAACACTTCTATCTCTGATAGGAACTTCCTGTGCCTGGAATTCCTCTAAATTTACAAGGCTTTCAATTCCATATGGAGAATCTGAAA
>JAHIFA010000151.1 GCA_018901315.1 Nanobdellota archaeon
GCTAAGCTGTGCATGCAGGGTTTCCTCTGTATTTGACTTTAATAATTTCTCATCTGTATAAACTGTGGCAAGCTTTTCATTATCTGGGCTATAGACATCTATTGCTGCCTTTATGCTGTTTATATCCTCTTCTCCAAAACTCTTTACACTAACAGCAAAATTAACTGGCTCATTAAGGTTAACATCTGGAGCACTAAGCCACATCTCAACATATTTTCCCGGGTTAAGAACATGTATAAGGATATAAACCATGGCATTGCATGATGTTCCAATATTACCGCCTATTTTTGACTCATCAATTATCTCTTCTGCTGCAATCCAGACCTTATGGTGCCCTGGCTTATCAATCTTTTCTGGCAGCTTGATTATAACCCTAAATATCCTGTCAGTGCTATTAGACCTGATAAAAGTCTTGCTTAAACTAACATATTCTGACAGATATCCTGAAACAGAAAGCCTGACATCCATATTTGATGGCGTAACTGCAAAATTAAATGTTTTTTCAAGCCCTGGCTTGAATTCTATTTCAGCATCATTGGGGAAATATATTCCTACTGCATATATTGGTTTAATAAGAATAAGACTTAAAACTAATAAAAAAACAAATACTATTGTTCTCTTTGGTTGGGTTATCATCATACATTATATAAAAAGAAAAAATATTTTTAAATCTGCGCAGCTGATGCAGTCATCACATTTGTCTTGGCTCCAGGTGCTGCATCACTTGGTATCTGAACAAGCACATCAAACTTTAGAGTGTCTGTTGTATCAGTAGCAAGGAATCCATTGCCAGTGCTGTTGCATACTACTACTGCTGTTGTTGCGCAGGTTTGCCAAGCACCAGGTGTTAGTGCTATACCCGGGCATGAGCCTGCTTCCTTGTTGCTTACATTCCATTTACACACAGGGCTTGATCCTGTAATAAAAGTAGCTGCATTTTTTTGCATAGTTATGTTAAGTGTTACATTCTTATTCCCAACATTCTCCAGGACAAGACCTGTTGTTACTGGAGTAAATCCTGTGCAGTTTGCACCTATGCTTGAATCATAACTGTTTAACACACAAAAACCATAACCGCCTGTAACATATCCTGAGACCCAGTCAATTGTATCTGTTGTAAAATTAACCTGCACCAATGATGTTATCTCAAGCTGTACAATAGCCTCTTCTGCTGCCCCATAGAAGCCGGTTATCATTGGCACTTTTATCCTGGCAAGCCTATTCAAGCTGATTAATGTCCCTCCTAATGAAATAACTATTGCTGCAATCAGCAAAATTGCCAATGTTTTGTTTGATATTTCATCCATTTTTTATCCTCTTTATTTTATTTCAAACCTGATATTTGTATTATCTTCTACTGGCTCCTGTGGTTCTTCTGAACTAAACTTAATGTTTTTATCTCCTGCTCCAACTGTTTTTTGAACAGGTGATGCCTCTTTTATGCTGATAGATTCCAGCACTGTCCATGTGCCTATTATTGAAACCAGAATTGTAAGAACAAGCAAAACAGCGATTGTTGCCTTTGGAATGTCTTTTTCCATTTAAAACCTCTTTTATCTTAATGTTAATACCCAAATATGTATATTAATATATAAATCTTTTGATTTTTTTTGGGTGATATGCTCACTTTTTATTTTTTTATTTTAATATATTAATACTTTTCTATTCTTGAGTTGATACATTTTTTATTTTTTACCTGCATTGCCTACTTTAAAATCTTTTTTAATCTTTCTTATTAGTTCTTTTCTCCATATGAATGAGACAATAATCATTAAAACAAATACATTAAGGAAAGGAAACAGCCTGAAGCCAAGAATCTGCTCTATCAGGATGCTGCGTGGGCCATACCTAAAAAACAAAGGCATATAATATGTAAACAAAGGGTTTCCTAAGGGTTGCATTGAATATATTTTATCTTGATGTTCTATTAGTGTATTTTCAGTTATTTCATTCATTGAGTTTGCTCTATCCCATTTTGAAACTGTGATTGACTGTTCAAATTCCTGCATTCCTAACAAATTTATAAACATACATACAAACAACATAATTAACAATATATTTTTATTAAATTTTTTGATAAATAAGATTAAGGGCAAGGCAAGGAACGGGATAATTAATAATAAGAACCTTGGACCAAATGAAGACCCTCCCCACCACACC
>JAHIFA010000152.1 GCA_018901315.1 Nanobdellota archaeon
ACAAGATTTTTTATAACAATATTTTTTCCTTTTTTTGGTTCTGTTTTTACCTCTACCTTTTTAATCACTTTGCTGCCAAGAACTAATCCAGCCCTTATGCTTGTTCCTCCAAGGTCAACTCCTATAATACATTTTTTCATTTTCTAAGGATTCCTTCAATTTCTGTTATTTTACTGATATAATAATCAACATGAGGGTATTTGGTGTTGTTCTCATTGCTTACTAAAACTGTTGTCATTCCAAACTTTTTTGCAGGCTTAAGATTATGCTCATAATCCTCCACTATCATTGACTCCTCAGGCTTAATCCTTCCTTTAAAGAGCCTTTTGAATGCCTCTTCACTTGGTTTTGGAATAAAATCAAGATAACGTATATCAATTATATACGAAAAGAATTCTTCTACTCCCAACACCTTAAGAACATTTAATGCATATTCTCTTGGGGAGTTAGTAAAAATTATTTTTTCCTGTTCTATCCCACTTAGGACATTTATAAGTTCTTCATCTCTTTCTAAAAAATCTTCTATATTAATATTATTTACAAATCTGAAGTATTCTTCTGGATTAACACCCTTTTCTATCATTAAACCCCTTAATGTAGTGCCATATTCATCAAAAAGCTTTTTTCTATATTCTTCTCTATTTTTTATATCCTTAAACCTGCTTGATATAAATAAGTCAATTCTTTTGCTCACCTCTGTTAGTAATCCTTTTTCTTTTTCATATATTGTATTGTCTAAATCAACAAATATTGTTTTGATTGAATTATAATTTTTA
This sequence comes from Nanobdellota archaeon, assembly GCA_018901315.1. GTDB lineage: Archaea > Nanobdellota > Nanobdellia > Woesearchaeales > CG1-02-33-12 > CG1-02-33-12. The sequence goes on from JAHIFA010000152.1 coordinate 777, forward strand.
CTCTCCATTTTAGAATTATAACTCTTTTTTTAGCTTTTCAATGACATCAACAGGTGTTGGGTCTGTGCCATACTTTAATGCAAGATAATAAGATGTTAGGTCGCCAAGATAGATTGCTGAAAACAGTTTTGTCAGGAAACATTCACCCTTGATAACCATCTCAGTTACATTAATGCCTGCCTCTGAAATAAGCCTTTTTGTTATATCCATCCGTTTCTTTACCTTAACATAATCCTCATCATCTTTTATTATTATTACATGATATCCTGCCTTTATATTGCCATACCCAACAAGCTCATTATGGTTTAATTCAGGAAATACATGACAGAATGCATGGATTTTTGCATTTTCATTAAACTGTGTTTTCCACCTGTATGCAACAACACCCATTCTTTCTGAGGAATATATTAATGGCACTTTTTCAACAAGCCTTTCAGCAAGATCCTGCGCCCTTTCCTTGAATTTTGGGTTTTTTAATGCCTTAATTGTTTTTTTTATATCTTCCGTAGGGTTATCAATAAAGTGCGAGTTATAAAGCACAGCTAACATAGGAAAAAACAAATAGGCAAGGGCTGCCCTTGGCTGGAAACCTCTTGGGATAATAATGCAAGGAGTTTTGCTTATTTTTGAGAGCTCTTCTAATTTTCCTCCAGTGGTTATAACAATCATACTTATATTCTTTCTTTGTGCTGTTCTAAATGTAGAGATTGTTTCCTCTGTGTTTCCTGAGTATGATACAATAAACAGCAGTGTTTCCTTGCCAGCTAGTTCAGGCAGAAAGTAATCCTTGTTGACTGTTACATCAATCTTATCTTTAAGATATGCCTTTAAAATATCACCTGATACAGCACTGCCGCCCATTCCAGCAACCATAATCTTTTTTATTGGCTCTGTTACCTTGACATCCTTTGCCAGTTTTACAGCCTCTGCTATTTGCTCAGGAATGCTCTCTAGAACATTAATCATATTGGATTTATCTGTTTGATTGGTTTTATCCATTATTATCACCTACTAAGACATTTATGCGGCTGATTATTTATAGTTTTCTAAAAATAACTAAGAGAAAGCTTTTTAAATCAACTAAACACATATTTGTAGAGAAACAAAATCAGTATAAAATGACTCTTGAAGAAAAAATACTTATTGCAGGTTCTGGTGGACAGGGAATATTGTTCTTAGGGAGAGTAATAGCTGAAAGTGCAGTTCTACAAGAAAAAAATACAACCTTTATATCCTCTTATGGTCCAGAATCAAGGGGCGGGACTTCAAACTGCCATGTTATTGTATCTGATGAAGAAATTTACCCACCAATACCTAATGATCAAGATGTTGTAATAGCATTTAGCCCAGAATCTATAGATAGATTTGAATCCGAGTTAAAGGAAAATGGTTTGTTGCTTTATAACTCTTATCTAATAAAAGTAAAGCCTAAAAGAACTAATATAGAAGCAGTAGCAGTGCCATTCACAGAGATTGCAAAAAAGCTAGGAAATGAACAAGTTCTTAATATGGTTGCTTTGGGTGCTTACTATGAGCTCAAAAAGACAATTAACTTAAATATTGTTCTAAACGAAACTCTACCAAACTTATTAATAGGTGATAAAGCCACATACATCAAAATAAATAAAGAAGCAATACAGGCAGGAATAGATTATATCAAAAGAAACCTTTTTAAATAAACTAAAACTTCTGTCTTTTATGGATGTGGGCAGTTGCTTGCCTGAACTAAAACAAATCAATGGAGGCTAATAAAATGAGTTTATACAAATATGTAAGAAGGCTTTGGAAAAGTCCAAAAAAGAATTTAAAGGAAATCTGGTCAAAAAGGCTTATTGAGTGGAGAAAAGAGCCGGTTACATTAAGGATTGAAAGGCCAACAAGAATTGATGCTGCTCGCTCTTTGGGTTACAAAGCAAAGCAGGGATATGTTGTTGTAAGGCAAAGGCTTATCCGTGGTGGAAGGCAAAAGCCTGATATAAAGGGAGGAAGGAGGTCAAAGCACAGCACTCAAAGAAAAGTTCTTTCAAAAAACTATCAGCAGGTAGCAGAAGAAAGGGCAAATAAGAAATTCAAGAACTGCGAAGTCTTAAACTCTTATTATGTTGGAAAAGACGGCAAACATTTCTGGTATGAAGTTATTTTAGTGGATAAATCACATCCTTCAATAATAGCTGATAAAAGGATAAGCTGGATAAGTGAGAAGAAGCATACTGGCAGGGTGTTCAGAGGAATTACCTCGGCAGGAAGGCACTCAAGAGGACTTAGAAATAAAGGAAAGGGCGCTGAAAAAGCAAGAACAAAGCCAAACCCTAAGAAAAGAAGGATTTAATTCGAAACCTTTATAAGTTCTGATTTTTTTATACTTTGTATGTTAAGTTTATACTGTAAAGAATGCAACTATAAGTTCAGTCCAAAGAAGGATGTAATACCAAAAACATGCCCTTTCTGCGGAAAAGAAGGGACTTTAGAGAAAGTAAAGCCAATGCAGAATATAATAGATGAAGTCATTGATGAGATGGAAGAATAATTTAGTCTAATAGTTTTATATGCTCTGGCTTTGTAAGAAATTCCTCTTTCTTAATGTCTTCAATAATAAAAAATTCTTTTTTCTTTTTTATCTTAAATGGTTCGAGGCTTTCAGAGAATTCCTCAAGACCTTTCATATCCCTGAACACTGTCTCAATAAAAAAATCAAAGCCATTGTTAAGCCTTAACATGGAGTTTACATTTTTATTTTTCAATAAGAAATCTTTAAACTCTTGTTTCCTTTTATCATTTGCTTTTAATGCAAAATTGATTCTTATCCCAAAACCGAGCTTCTGAAAGTCAAGCAATGGGGAGTATTTTGAGATTGTGCTTTTTCCAAGCTTGTTTACCTTGTCAAATATTGTTGATATTGGAATATTTGTCTCACGGCTTATCATTGCAAGGCTTTTCCTTGAATCTGCTCTTAAGTGTGTTAAAATCAATAAGTCTTTTTTTGTCAGCAATCAACTCACCAAACAACAATAAGAAAGACATGTTTATATTGCTTTACCAAAAAAAATCATGAAATTTTTGTGAATTCCGGAAGATATTCAAAAAAATATCTTAATTACATTCTTGGCAAAAAAATAGAAGAATTAATTCATTCAATCTTTAAAGCTTTCATTATTTTGTTAAGCTTTTCATTAATTATGTCAAGATCTCTGTTAGAAGTCTTATCAGAACTAACTTTATTTTTTTTTGCAAAACAATCATTGCAATAGACAGGCTTGGTTGAAGTTGGTCTGAAAGGAACCTCACATTCTTTTCCACAGGAAGAACAAATAACTTTAGTCATCTCAATATCACGCCTATTTCTGCTGTAGCTGTTAGAGTCTCTTCTAGAATCTCTCCTACCACCCTTATAAACATCTTCAAAACTCCTCTTACCCCTATTATCTCTCTTTGAAGGACTATCTTTAAAATCCCCTTTACTTTTTCTTTCTCTTGAATATTCAAATCTTGCC
>JAHIFA010000153.1 GCA_018901315.1 Nanobdellota archaeon
AGAATTGTAAAGATTGTAAAAGGCTAATTATTTTATTTTTTTATGCACAGAAATGCTTGCGAAAACCTCTTACTTTAGTATGAGGATGAGCATTTCTGGCATGCTCAAAAATGCTTTGCATTTTTGGCATCCTTAGAAATCAGTTTTGCTGATTTCTGGGAAACAAGAAATTTGCTTTGCAAATTTCTAAGTTCACCGGAAAACTAAGTTTTCCTTGTGTCCTAAAAATCCACTGTGGATTTTTATGATATTTCTTTTTTACTCCTTTTGAATACTAAACAATAGAAAGCTTTTTATATAATTAAACATTTTGATTAATAAAATGAAGAAATTAATACTAATTTTTATAATCTTATTCCAGCTTATTTTGGTTAGAGCAGAATTTATGACAATGACAGTTAATGAGGGCGACCTTGTAAGCCTTAAGCCAGAGGCAATAGATGAGGATATGGACAATATTATTTATAGTTTCAGCCAGCCATTAGACCAAAATGGTGAGTGGCAGACTGGCTATGATGATGCTGGCGAATATAAGATTACTGTAACAGCATCTGACGGCAAATTAACAGACACACAGGATGTTTTGTTAATAGTTGAAGACAAAGACAGGGCTCCTTTTTTTGACCCATTAAATGATGCTGTTGTTAACGAAAACGAGCAGCTGATTTTTAATGTTACAGCTATTGACCCTGATGGAGACAAAATAACTTACTTAACAGTTGATTTGCAAGATAATGCAAGTTTTGTTAATAATATATTTAGTTGGACACCAGATTTTAATGTTGTAAAAAAGAACTGGTTTGAAAAAATAATAGCAAGGATTCATATTCCTTACAAGCCAAAAAGGAATTTCCTTGTAACTTTTATTGCAAAATCAAATGATCTTGAAGCAGAACAAACAATTAAGATAACTGTTCATGAAAGCAACAGGGCGCCAATACTGGAAAAAATAGGAAAAATAACAGTAAATGAGGGAGAAACACTAGTTCTTGAGCCAGTTGCAACAGATCCTGATGGGGATATTTTGAGGTATTCTTATTCTGGTTTTACAAATAATAAAAAGCGTGCGATTAGATATGATGAGGCAGGAACATATTCTACCAGTATTTTGGCATCAGATGGTTATCTTAGTGATTCAGAAAATATAACATTAATAATAAAAGACACAAATAGGGCACCACTTATTAAGCCAATAAGTGATATTGCTGTTGACGAAAACAAATCAATAGAATTCAAGATTTATGCAACAGACCCAGATGGAGATAATATAAACTTCTCAGTTGAGAATGCACCAAACACATCTAGTTTAGTAGATGAAACATTCACGTGGATGCCTGATTTTGATACAGTTATTGATGAGGATAAAAAAGATTTTATACTCACTTTTATTGCCAGTGACAATAATATAATGGCCAAAAGAAACATGACCATAAGAGTTTATGATAAAAATAGGGCTCCAATAATAACAAGCACCAGCCCTGAAGAATTGATAAATGTCTATAAAAACAAAATAGTTGATTTCAAGGTTGTTGCTGATGATTTAGACAATGACAACCTGATATATACATGGAAATTTGGTGCTTTTGAGAAATACACAGGAGATAATGTGCATAGGAGAAGATTTACAATACCTGGGGCAAAGCCAGTTCAGGTTACGGTTTCAGACGGAATTGAGACAAAAACCTATTCATGGATTGTTAATGTTATTGAGCCAGAAGAAGAAAAACCCATTAAGCCTGTTGAAAAGCAAGTTTACAGAAAATATACCATAGAAGGTTAAATTTAATTTTTTACTCAACCATTTAAAATAAATCGAAAACTATATAAACAGACAATTCTATATTATATTTATGGGGGTGGTTTAATGGCAAAAGCAAATCTTCTTGTAACACATGACCCAAATCATGCAGGTCTTGCAAAGGAAGAGATAGTTGCTGTTTTAAAACAGCTTAAGACAGAGCCAGAATTCCTGAAGTCAGAGATAGAGGGCTTATTTAAGGTAACAATAAAAGAGCCAAAAAAAACAGTAAAAAAGCTTGTTGAAATATGCAAAAAAGACCCATCTATGTTTAGGATTACATTCCATTGGGTTCCTGTTGACAACTGGTGCAAGTCAACTATTGAAGACATGCAGAAGACGATAAAAGGGCTTGTTAAGGATATTAAAGAAAAAGATAAGTGGAAGATGGATATAGCAAAGAGATGCTATGAAAAATATAATACAACAGAGCTTATCATGAAACTGACAGATGTTGTTGACAGGCCAAAAGTGGATCTAAAAAATCCAGACAAGATAATAAGGGTTGATATTATAGGCAATGATGCAGGAATATCTCTCCTAACTAAGGATGAGATGCTGAATATACCTGCTCTTAAGAAATAATCTTAAGACCTTAGATAGATGCTGAAACTATGAAAAAAGGAATCTTTAAAAAAGAGGATATACCATATATTATATCGTTTGTAGTTATAGTAATTGTTCTAGTGTTTGCTTTTATATTTCAGAAACCAGCAGAATGCCCTGAATGTGACGAATGCATATGTGTGAAATGCCCTGATTGTGTCATGGATTGCTCATTATGCCCTGAGAAAACAAAAACAGAGACAGAAACAATAACCGTAACAAAATATGTCTGCCCTGATGAAACTATTGTTGATAATCCTGATGAATGTGAAAATATTCATGAGGCAGAGCTAAATACAAATTTTGAGCCAATCTTAACCAATGAGGAAGGCACATCAATAATTAATGTTACATTAAAGCCAGCATGCATAAAGGGAAAGAATGGAGGCTTTGTTTATTTCAAGACAGGCGTTCTTCCAAAGGATGTCAAATTTGAAATTAAAGATGTCATTAACAAGGAATACAGGGAAATTTTGAGTATGGATGGTTTATTTGAGAAATACAAGTACTTTGAAATATGCGATGAATGCAAAGGTGGTGCTGACTTTAATCTTGAGGAAAATAAGGTTTATCTGTTCAGGCTGAAATTTAATATGACTGTTCTTAATAAAATCCAATACTCTAATGAGCATATAATAAATACAAATCCTGAATCTGATTATATGACAAAGAAATGCTCTTAATAATTTTTTGTTTCTTTCTTTTTTCACCCTTATTTTTGCTGTTTACCACAGAAAGCTTTAAATATGAACTCAAATCCCCTTTAAAGAACAGGTATAAAATGGAAGATATAAAAGTGTTCAACAGGTGGGGTGTAGAGGGAATAACTGTACAAGACCCCGGGTTAAAGAGATATATTAATCTAGAGCCGAGAATAATACCAAAAACCGGCTCAAGATATGCTGGCTCAAGATTCCACAAGTCAAAGGTTTTTATTGTTGAAAGATTAATCAATAAAGTTATGATACCAGGACATAAAGGAAAAAAACATTTTATTAGTTCAGGCAATTCTACAGGAAAAGCACAAACTGCATGTTCAATTGTTGAAGAAACTTTAAGCATTATAGAGAAAAGGATAAAGCAAAATCCAATAGCTGTCTTTGTCAAGGCATTGGAAAATGCAGCACCAAGAGAGGAGATAATAACAATTGAATATGGCGGAGCAAGATATCCAAAAGCAATTGAATGTGCACCACAAAGAAGGGTTGATGTTGCATTGAGATATATGGTGCAGGGCGCTTTTGCAAAGTCATTTAACTCAAAGAAAGGAGCTGTTAATGCACTTGCTGACGAAATAATAGGTGCTTACCAATTGAGCAATTCATCAAATGCAATCAAAAAGAAGCTTGATGCAGAAAGACAGGCAGATGCTTCCAGATAATTTTCTTTTATCACTTTTTGCTCATTTTCAAATAGGCTTAGCTAGCTTCCAAATAGAATCAAAATAATCAGCTAATGCTTTAGCTATCCCAGGAATCTCAAAGAAAATTGAAATTCTTTCTTCTTTTTTATCAGGGTTTCTTACATTTATCATTGATAATTTTTTGTCAATCACACAAAAAGTAAAATCTCCAATTCCTATGTAATGTCTTAAATCCCAACCTTCTTTTATTCTTTTTCTAAGAAGATGTTTATTTTCAGAATCACATTTTGTTACAATTAGTTTAGGAATGAGCCCTCTTGTAACCAACCTTTTAGCAGCCAACTTAACAGAATAAGGTATTTCCTCTCCAACAGAAAAGACGTGTACTTCTTTCTTTGCTCTAGTAGTCCATTCCACAAAATAAGAATACATCTTTTCAAAACCAAGTACAACTTCTAGCTTTTCGTGAATCATTGGCTTTATTTTCTGCTCTTCTTTTATTTCCTTTAATGTTTTAATAGCTTCAAGCTCTATTTTTTTTATTTGCTCTAGCTTTCTTTCAAACAGAGCTTTAAGCCCAATCTCTGGCTTAATCGCTTTGAAAAGCATTGGTTTTTCTTTGATTCTTGAAACTAGTCCTTTATCAACTAAAGAGTGTAGAGCATCAAAAACCCTGGTTGGAGGAACTTTTGATTTTGCAGCAACTTCCCTACCAGTTTGAATTCCCTGTCTAAGTAAAGCTAAGTAAGCCCTTGTTTCATATTCTGTTAAGCCAACTTCTCTTAGTTTTTCAAATTCAGTCATATTAATCACTCTCAGTTATTAATAACTTTTAAA
>JAHIFA010000154.1 GCA_018901315.1 Nanobdellota archaeon
AAATGTTATTGGGTAATTTTTCTTCAATAAGTTGATAATTTTGGTTATTTTATCCTGCATTAACTTAATCAACAGAAGGTAATATTTAAAGTTTTACAAAAATTAAAAAAATAAAAGAACTGCCTACAAAAATAAAGAGGCAGGTAAAAGAATAATCTTATCTTCTCTTTCTCTTCTTTGCTTTTTTCTTGACTGTCTTTCTCTTAGCTTTCTTCTTGACCTTTTTCTTAGGTTTTTTCTTGACTGTCTTTCTCTTCTTAGCCTTCTTCTTTGCTGCCATTATTTTTCACCTCTGAGTTTTTTGTGTGTTTGAACAACACTAATTTTATTTTTTGTTTTTATTGTTTAAATAGTTTTCGTTTTTTTCTAAAAAAAATTATTTCTCGTCGATAATTTTTTGTTTTTTAAAATTAAAAAACAATTTTTTTGATAATAAATCAAAACAAATTATAAAAATCAAATAAAAATTATTATTAAAATAAATAAAAAGTTTAATTTTATCGTCGCTGTTAAAAAAATTTAAAATCTTGTTTAAAAATGTCTAATAAAAAATTTAAATGATTTGTTTAAATAAAAATTAAAAATTTTTGATAAAAAAAGTTGGGTTTTATTTTTTAAACCTATTAAATGAAATTATAAAAAAACAGTGAGTTCTAAAAAATGGTTACAAAGGTTTTATAAAGAATTAAAATAAAATACATAAAAAGCTAGAAAGTCTAGCTATAAAGAGGTGAAAATAATGGAGAAAAAAATAGGAGAAGTGTCCTTTGTTCTTGGAGTTGTTCTTGCAGTGATACTCGGATTAATAGGCAGTTACTTAGGAACATTAGAACCATGGCTAATATCCCTCTTAATAGTGCTGGGATTAATAGTTGGTTTTGTAAATATAAGTGGAAAAGAAACAAAAGATTTTGTTTGGATGGCAGTAGCATTAGTATTAGTTGCATATGTTGGTGGAGTGTCAGGTACATTAACAAGCGTGCTGTACATTGGTGAGTATCTAAGTGGAGTGTTTAATGCTATAATGGCATTTGTCGTGCCTGCAACAATTGTAGTTGCTCTGAAAGAAATATATGCACTTGCACAGATGAAATAAATAATTTTTTTATTTATTTTTTAATTTTTCCATTACTGGTTTTATTATGTTTTATAAATCATAATTTTAAACTTTAAGTAAGTTTTTCTCAGAAAGATATATAAACATAAAGCTTTATTTAATGAGTAGAATGTATGATATTGTTACAGTAGGGTCGGCAACTGTTGATGTTTTTGCAAATACAGAGTCTAAGCTTATAAAGATAAAAACATCAAATTCTGAAGAAGAATTAATTGCTTATCCTTCTGGCTCTAAGATTCTGATTAAAGAGTTAAGGTTCACAACAGGTGGTGGCGGAACAAATACTGCTGTTTCTCTGGCAAGGCTGGGCCACAAGGTAGCTTACCTTGGCAGTTTAGGAAATGATGAAAATGGAAAAATAATCATTGATTTATTAAAAAAAGAAAAAATAGATTTTATTGGTGTGATAAGTAAGGAAATCACTGGCTATTCAATAATTCTTGATTCAATAGAGCATGACAGGACTATCTTAACATACAAAGGTGCAAATAACAAATTAAAATTTTCTGATATAAACTTAAAAAAAGTGAAAACAAAATGGTTTTATTTTTCCTCAATGGTTTCTGAGTCATTCAAAACATTAGAAAAATTGGCAGGATTTGCTGAAAAAAACAAAATTAAGATAACCTTTAATCCAAGCACTTATCTGGCAAAAAAAGGCAGAGATTATTTAAAAAATATCCTAACTAGAACAAATATCTTAATATTAAATAATGAGGAAGCTTCATTATTAGCAGGAAAAAATAATGTTAAAATCATGTTAAAGGATCTCTATAAGCTTGGACCAAAAATAATAGTAATTACCGACGGAAAAAAAGCAATTAATGCTTATGATGGGAAAAATATTTATGTTCTGATTCCAAATAAGATAAGGGTTGTTGAGAGCACTGGTGCAGGAGATGCGTTTGCCTCATCATTCTTGTCAGGCATGATAAAAAAGAATAATGTTGAGTTTGCTTTGAAAATGGGCTTGGCAAACTCTGAATCAGTTATCACGCATCCCGGCGCAAAAAACAGGTTGCTTAAATATAATGAAATATTAAAAGTTACAAAAAAAAGGCCTGCTAAAATAAAAAAATTTAAAAGATAAAAGGTATTTCAGAAAAAAATGAAGATTGTTGGCATAAGCGGTTCTCCGACTAAAAGCGGAAATAATGAGAGAATAATAGACTATGTGCTTGATATTGCCAAGCAAAGGGGCTTTATCACAGTAAGGATATTTCTCTCAGAGTATAAGATAGCAGGATGTAATGATTGTGGATTATGCAAGGATAAAAAAGAATGCAGTATAAAGGATGATATGAAAAAACTATTGCCTTTGTTAGAGGATGCTGATGCAATTATTGTGGCTAGCCCTGTTTATTTTGGCTCTGTCAGCTCGCAATTAAAGGCATTCTTTGACAGAACCCTGGTTTTGAGAAAAGCTGGCTTTTTATTAAAGAACAAGGTTGGGGCTGCTGTTGCTGTTGGCGGATCAAGAAACGGCGGCCAGGAAAAAACCATTGAAGCAATACACGCCTGGATGAACATACATGGAATGATTGTTGTTGGAGATGGCAGCCACTTTGGTGGCATTGTGCAAAAGCCGTTTGAAGAGGATAATATAGGTATAAGAACTGTAAAGGATACTATTTATAAGGTCTGTGATGTCCTTGATATGATAAAATAGGAAAAAGAGGTGGGTTTTTTGACAAAGCTGCAGATACAGAAGATAATACATAATGAGAGGTCTTTGCTTCTTGCATATGACCAGGGCCTTGAGCACGGACCAACAGATTTCAACCTCAACAATGTTAACCCAGATTATGTTCTTAAAATAGCAGAAAACGGAAAATACAATGCTGTTATTCTTCATCATGGGATTGCTGAGAAATATTATGACAAGCATAATGCAACTGTGCCTTTGATAGTAAAGCTCAATGGCAAGACAAATCTTGTTAAGAGTGACCCAATCTCAAGCCAGGTTTGCTCAATTGGCCGTGCAGTAAAACTTGGAGCAGATGCTGTTGGCTATACAATCTATCCGGGCTCTGAGTTTGAGCATAAGATGTTTAAGGATTTTGGCAAGCTTATTGAGACAGCCCATACTTATGGAATTCCTGTTATTGCCTGGGTTTATCCTCGTGGCAGATTTGTTCAGGATGATCTTTCAACTGAAACAATTGCTTATGCTGCACGCATAGGCCTTGAGCTTGGCGCTGATTTTGTAAAAATAAACTATAACAATGATTTTGAGGGCTTTAAATGGGTTGTAAAGGCAGCTGGAAAAGCAAAGGTATTGGTTGCTAGCGGACCAAAGCTGTCTGACAAAGAGCTATTGCAAAGAACCTATGAGGTTATGAAAGCAGGTGCTTCAGGCCTTGCTGTCGGAAGAAATGTCTGGCAGCATGACCATCCTTTAAAGATGACAAAGGCCCTGAAGAAGATTATCTTTGACAACAAGAGTGTTAATGAAGCATTGAAAATCTTGAAATAATTTTTCAATAACCATATTTTCCTTTTAAGGGCACAAAAACAAAATTACCCAATGATTCTGTTTTTAGCTCTTGGCCTTTTTTTATGCCTTTTATCATTTTTTGGCCCAAAAACTGTGAAACAGGTGCAACTATTATTCCTCCTTCCTTAATCTGTTCTATCAAAGGGGGAGGTATTCTTGGGCATGCAGCAGTTACCATTATCTTGTCATAAGGCGCTTTTTTTTCATAGCCCTGAGAGCCGTCATAATTTATTAC
>JAHIFA010000155.1 GCA_018901315.1 Nanobdellota archaeon
TTTAGAATAATAAATTAAACTTTATAATGGTTTTGTTGTAAGCCCTCACTCAAATGTTGAATAACCTTTATTAAGTGATTTTATAATTTGTTTAATGGAAAGATTTATTAAAAAGTTGTTTTTTTAGGTTTATATGGCCCAGAAGAAAAAAACACCTGAATGTTGCAGGGGATGTGCCAAGTGGAAGCTTTTTGGCAAAAAATGTTGGGTGTATTGGGAAGGCAAAAAGGAATGCTCAATGCACTCTGAAAAAGAATAATTTTGATAAACTTTATAAAGAAAACCTTTCTCTTCTGTTTTGTGGGCCTATAGCCTAGTCTGGTAATAGGTTAATCTATTGGGCAAATAAGGCGACAGCCTTCTATTGAACAGAGTTCAATCCTTTTGAACAATGTTCAAAAGTAAGCTGTAGATCGAGGGTTCGAAACAGCTGCTTGCTCAGCTGGCACGCAGGGCGGGCATTGAATTAAAAATTCAAGCCCACCGAGCTCGCTTCGCTCGCAAACAAATGTCGAAAGTCCCTCTAGGCCCGCCATGCAGAGGTAGCCAAGCGGCTAAGGCGAGTGGCTGCAACCCACTTATTCCAGGGTTCGAGTCCCTGCCTCTGCTTTTTAATAAATACTGTGGACTGAAGTCCACAATATTTGAGAAAATTGTCATCGGAGTTGTCATTCATCTGCAAACTGAAGTTTGTAGTATTCTGACAATTTTTGATAAAAAAGGAGTTCTAATGACATTGAAAAAAATCCTTATAAGGAAAGAGAAAAGAGAATTCATAGAAGACCTTAAAAAAGAGGTCAGAATAGCAAAGAAAAGAATATATTATGTTGAGGATTTGGAAAAGGATTTCCATACAAATGAGGGAATAATCCCCAAAAGCGAGCTTAAGAAAAAGGATGGAAGCATAATAAAGACAAAACAGGGCAAGGAATTAATCATGTTCTCGCCAAGCTTTATTGACCATTACAAAAGAATCCAAAGAAAAGCCCAGATAGTGCTGCTAAAGGACATTGGATTAATAATCGCAGAAACAGGAATTAACAAAAACAGCACAGTTGTTGATGCAGGCTCTGGCTCAGGGGCTTTGTGCTGCTTTCTTGCAAACTATGTTAATAAGATATACACTTATGAAATAAGAGATGATTTTATTGATTTGGTCAAGGAAAATATAAAGATGCTTGAACTGAAAAACATAGAAATAAAAAAAAGCAACATTTATGAGGGAATCAAAGAAAAAAATATCGACTTGATAACATTAGACCTTCCTGAGCCATGGAAAGTCATAAAGCATGCTGAAAAGGCATTGAAGATTGGCGGCTTTATTGTTTCATATTCAACTTCCATCCCTCAGACAGCAGACTTTGTTAACGAAGTAAGAAAAAGCGATAAATTTCTATTCCTGAAAACATCTGAGCTTATTGACAGGGAATGGAAAATAGATGGAAGAAGAATAAGGCCCAGGTCAGACGGAATAGGCTTCTCAGGATTCATTGCATTTGCAAGAAGAATCAAATGATATCTTTTGTGACAACCTCGCCGGGCAGTGTTCCAAGGCCTGGCCAGATCTTTCTTCCAGGATAAATCAACGTTCCGATGCCCGTGTTTACATTATCACCAATAAAAGCGCCAAGCTTTCTTCTCTTTGAGTCAATCTTTTTTCCATTGACAATAGTAATATTGTCTTTTGCATCATGCCTGTAGTCAGCTGTTATTGTTCCTGCACCTATGTTAGCATTTTCTCCAATCACAGAATGGCCTATATAGCAGTTATGCTTTGCTGTAACACTATCCATTAAAACAGAATCAACAACCTCTGCCCTTGTTCTTACCATATCCATTATTATTGTGTCTTTTCTTATGAAAGCATTTGGGCCGATCTCGCAGTCATTACCAATGTAAACAGGGCCTTCAATGTAAGTCCCTGATTTTATCAATGTGCCCTCACCAACAAAAACATTGCCTTTTATTGTCACATTCGGCTCTATTTTTCCGTGTATCTGCCTTTTCCTCATTCTCCCAAGCATGAATACATTTGCCTCAAGATAGTTCCATGGATATGTGATTGGGATCCAGTAATCTCTTACTTTTTCACAACTGACTTTTTCTTTTTTTGCAAGCTCATTTATAGCAGATGGAATTTCATACTCTCCCCTAGATGTCTTTTTTATCTTCTTTAAAATATCGAAGATTTTATTACCAAGAATGTAAAGGCCGGTGTTTGCAAGGTTTGATTTTGGCTTTTCTGATTTCTCAATGATTTCCTTGAAAAAACCACCCTTACAGTAAATTATTCCAAACCTTTCAGGATCATCAACATCTTTTCCTAAAACACAATATTTATGCCTTAAACAGTTTTTTATATCTACCTTGGAAAAAAGGTCATCCCCCCCCATTACAATAAATTTGTCCTTGACAAATTTCTCTGCCTGCATCAATGCATTTCCTGTTCCAAGCTGCTCTTTCTGCTCAACATAAGTAATTTTGATTTTATAATACCTTTTTTTAATCTTGCTCATAATCATTTCTTTTTTATAGCCAACAATTATAATTGCTTCATCAACCAGGCCCTTTAGCTGCTCAAGATTATGCTCAAGAAGGGTTTTGTCAACTATTTTTAGCAATGGTTTTGGCCTTGTAACAGTAAGCGGATAACATCTCACACCCTTTCCTGCAGCCATTATTACAGCTTTCATTTTTAACAAGCCCCCTTTATTATTTCATCAGCTATTTCCTTGGCATATTTATTTATTTCCTTTTCATTATCTCCTTCGACCATTATTCTTGCAATATTCTGTGTTCCTGAATATCTTACAATAACACGCCCCTTATCCTTTAATTTTTTCTTTGCTTTGTTAATCTTTTCTATCACATTTGGCATTGTTTCAAAATCAATTCTTTTCTTTACATCAACATTAACAATAACCTGCGGAAGCTTTTTCATGCATTTTGCAAGCTCTGACAGTTTTTTTCCTGTTTCTTCCATAATCCTCAAAACTTGCAATGCTGAAATTGTTCCATCGCCTGTTTTTGTATAATCGAGAAATATTATATGGCCTGACTGCTCACCGCCAAGATTATAGTTGTTTTTTCTCATTTCTTCTATAACATGCCTGTCGCCAACTGAAGTTCTTGTAAGTGTTATGCCTTTTTCTTTCATAGCAATCTCAAGGCCAATATTGCTCATGATAGTTGCTGCAATTGTATTTTTATTTAGTATGCCTTTCTTTTGCATGTAAGAGCCGCACATTGCCATTATCTCATCGCCGTCAACATCATTTGCTTTTTCATCAACCATAATAACCCTGTCAGCATCCCCATCAAGTGCTATCCCAATATCTGCTTCATATTGTATAACAAATTTTTTCATCTGCTCTGGATGAAGTGCCCCGCATTTATCATTTATGTTAAGCCCATTTGGATTGTTGTTTATTGTAATAACATGAGCTCCAAGCTCTTCAAATATCAATGGGCTTACTTTGTATGCAGCGCCGTTTGCGCAGTCAAGCACTATTTTCAATCCCTTTAAAGACAGGTTATTAATAGAATTTTTCGCAAACTCTATGTAGCGGCCCTGGGCATCGTCTATTCTTTTTGCCCTTCCAAGAAGCTCTCCGGTTATATGCTCTACTTTTATATCTGAAAAAGTCAGCTCTTCTATCCTTTTTTCTATTTCATCTGAAAGCTTGAATCCATCTTTGTCAAAGAATTTTATTCCATTATCTTCTGCAGGATTATGTGACGCAGATATTACAATCCCGGCATCAGCTGCAAATGATTTTGTAAGATGGGATATTGCAGGCGTTGGCATTGGCCCAACTAACAGAACATCAACACCCATTGACAATATCCCGGATGTCAGGGCATTCTCTATCATGTAACATGATATTCTTGTATCTTTTCCAATAATTATCTTATGCCTTTTCTTTCCATTCATAAAAACAGCTGCTGCTGCTTTTCCTAATCTTAAAGCTGTCTCTGCATTCATCGGGTAAATGTTTGCCTTGCCCCTTACTCCGTCTGTTCCAAAAAGTTTTTTCATTTTCTCACCTATTTTACTGTTACTGATTTTGCAAGATTTCTTGGCTTGTCAGGGTCGCAACCCTTTTTTACAGCAAGATAATATGCAAGGATTTGTATTGGAATAATGCTTATTATTGGCTCCATGTCTTCAAGATGGGGCATTTTTATAAAATAATCATATGCCTCACTGTTTTCAGAGTTAAACCCAATTATATATCCCCCTCTTGCTTTTATTTCCAGTGCATTATTTAAAATATCCTTTTTTGTTTCATCTGTTGAAATCACAATCACCGGAACACCTTTTTCAATTAATGCAAGTGTTCCATGCTTTAGCTCGCCGCCTGCCAGGCCCTCTGCATGGATATAAGATACCTCTTTTATCTTTAATGCACCCTCTAATGCAGTTGGAAAACCAAGGCTTCTGCCAATTAAAAATATATCTTTTTTATGCTTTAGCATATCAGCAAGATTTTCTAACTTATTAAGGTTTTTGGATATTATCTCATTAACATAACTGGCTGTTTTTTTTATTAATCCTATTCCTTTTTCAAA
>JAHIFA010000156.1 GCA_018901315.1 Nanobdellota archaeon
AACAGATAAAGAAAATAATACTGATGAAAAAAATAAAGGGTTTTTTATTTTTTTTATTGTCAAAAAGGTTCCAGAGGCTGCAATACCAAATAAGGCAATACTCACTACCATGAATGCAAAATGATACCCTTGGGATATTGAGAAGAATCTAATTAAGCTAATCTCTAAGGCCAGGGTTGCTAATGAAATCAAGAATATCCCAGTATAAATCCTGTTATTTTTCATTTCATAACCTAATGATTCTTATAACACGGCTTAATTTATAAAATTTTGCTATAGCTCTTAAATAAAGAGTCAAACAAAAAGTTTGATAAATAGTTGTTATATGTAATCGCTTAATAAAATAAGTTAAAAAGCAGTTCACATAATAACTCACATAACAAATCATATTAAGTTTTTCTCGAAAGTTTTATATACAACTAATATATGTATTAACTTATGGAAAAGAAAAGCACTTATATACTAAGTTTTATCTTTTTGGTTGTAGGACTATCTTTATTAGTCAATTCCCAGGCAAATATAACTGGTGCAGTTATTGGAGTTTCAACATCACCTTCTGCACAGGGATATTTTTTTGGAGTAACCCTTATATTAATCTCATTTATTTTATTTACAGTAAGTACCAGCGGGACAAAGGAAAAAAAGCAAGATAATAATCAAACTGAAAAATGATAGGGATATTAACAACTGCTGCATTAATTGCTTTTCTTACTTTAGTAATTATATTCTTAATTTCAGCACTTCCGCTCTATTTTGCTGTAAGGCTGCTTAAGGGAAGAACAACACTGTTTAAAACAGCAATTATAACCTTTATATCAGGAGTAATAATCTCTATTGTAAATTATCTCTTTAAAACATGGGGAACATTAATTGCATTTGTTCTACTTATGTGGATTTATCATGAGACATTCAGGCTTAAGTGGCATAAGGCATTCCTTGTCTGGATACTTCAGTTGGCATTTATAATTGCCTTTAGATATATTTTTGGTTGGATAACAGCATTGTTTGGCATAGTTCTTAGTGGACTTTTTTAATTAGAATTAATTTACTTTAAAATCAACACATATTCTGAAAACTCTTGGGGCATGCTGGCCGCATTTTACAATCCTTAATATATTGCATTTCTTATCTGCTTTTTTGCAGGCATTTCTTATCTTTTCCCTGGCATTGTCAAACTCATTTTCTTTAAGGAAATTATAGAAATGAATCACTCCATTGGGTTTTATTGAACTTAAGGCAAGATCAAGAAAATCACCTGCTGACTTTGGCAGAGGCATTATAATTCTATTAAACTTCTTCCTTAGCTTTATTGATAAAAAATATTTCCAGTCTTGTATTTGTTCTTTTGCAGTTACCTCACTTTTGCTGAATACCTCTATACAACCTTTTTCAATATGCTCTGCAAATTTACTGAAATCTAATTTTCCTTCCCTTAACCTGCAAGAATGTTTTATATCATTATCTTTATAATTTACAATATGATTATAAACATCTATTTTTGAGATTATATCTTTATAATCTTTTGTTGCCAGATTTTTGTTAACAATCACAAAATGAGCAAAATCAAAACACATATGTTTTAGATTTGATTTTTTAATAATAGATAATATGCTCTTTTTTGTTCCAAAAACAGCGTTTATGCAGTTTTCCAAGTATAATGAATTTAACAAACCCTCTTTTTCAAGCCTGCTTAAGTTCTGCAACAGCCATTCCTCTTTATATTTATCTGGTCTATAATGGGCTTCAGTAGGGTGAAAAATATACCCAATAACATTTTCATTGTTTTTATTTAATTTATTTATTATTTTCATGCAATCAATTGCATTAACAATTTTATCAGGATTTTGTGCAAGACTAATCTCCTTATTTTTATATCTAAGGGGCATATGTATCATTACTTTTATTTGATTTTTAGCTAGTTTTTTTATGGTTTTATCAATTTGTTCAACTGTTTTATCAGACTCAATATCCCCTTTTGGAATATAAAATTCAATTATGGATGGATTTTGTTTTAGTTTAGGTTCAAGATGTTTTTTGTCCCATCTTGATTTCAAGGCAAATTTATCAAAGCCCAATTTTGGGAGAACTTCTTTAACATCTCCACAATAAAGGGAAACATTATTTAGTTTATTCAGTTTAAGATTTTCAAGAGCATACTTATGAGCTATAGGATTTATTTCAACGCCACAAATCTCTTTTGCTCCTGTATTTTTAGATAAAACCAATGGATATGACCCACAGCCAGAAAACATGACAAGTATTGATTCACCTGGCTTAATAAGATTCATTATTCTCTTTCTCTCAGAACTTAATCTTGGTGAGAAATAAACATTTTCAACATCCAGCTTTATTTTAACATTATTTTCTTTGTAAATAGTTTCTTTTTTGCTTATACCTGCCAATACTTTAAGTTTCTGCACTCTATAAATGCCTTTATGTATGCCTTCTTTTTTAACAACTGTTTTTATGTTTTTATTCAGTTTTAAGAATGCCTCTGCAACAAATTTTTCTTTTTTTACAAGGCATTGCTTAATCTCAAGAATTATTATATCCCCAATAATATCAAAAGCAGATGGAACAAGGCTTAGTTCTTTTTTTGTCAGTTTATCTTTCAACAATTCATTTATTGTAAGTTTATGTGTTCCCTTTAGTTCCTTGCTAACAAATTCTATAAAAGGAAATTTTTTCTTTAAGTCCTTTTTTTCATTGATTGGAAAATAGATGAAATTATTATCTTTAATTATTTCATACTCTTTGTTAAAAAAGCACTTATCCAACAAATAGTTTTTTAGTTTCTCAGCTTTCCTTAGAGGCACTTTTATAGTCAACATAACAAGAAAGATTCTTAAACAATATTTAAACTTATCTCAAAATCATAATTACAACATAATCAAACTGCAAAAATATACCATTGCACTTTAAAAAAACTCCCCCAGGCCTTTCTGCTGTTTGCTCTCTTTGTTCTTCAACAGCCTGTCTAAAACTGGATTAACCCTTTCAGCTGCAAAGTCATGCTCATCAACTAGCAGTTTTATAACCTCATCTCTGTCAGGCTTTTTCCATTCAATAGAATAATCAGTGATTACGGGCATTTTTTTAAATAAATTATAGACTTCTTTCCAGGGATAATTGAAAAAATTGCCCCATTTAACCTCATCAAACAAGCTGTCAAGGCTTGAGCCATATCTTTTAACAAGCTTTAGCGCATTTTTTGGGCCAATCCCCTTAACACCACCAATATTATAGTCTGTTCCAACAAGCATTGCCAAGGCAATTAGCTGGTTTTGGTCAATCCCCAGATTATTAAGGTTTTCTGAGAGGTCTATCAGCTCGGGGTGTATAGTTATGTATGATAAACCTGATTTTTTTCTTTTTCCAATTAAAGACAAGTTTCTCACAAGTCTTGGACACCCAAATAACAATGAATCAAAATCCTGTGAAACACAATAATCAGCATCCGTATTCTTAGCTATGCAAGCTGCCTGCGCCTCTCCCTCAGATGGGGCTTGTATAATAGGCAGACCTAATGCAGAAATAAGTTTTTTTGACTCTTCAATTATGCCTTCTGTAAGCCTCGTTGTTCTTGAGGCATATTTTTTCATTTCCTCTATATTTTCTTCTTCTACAGCCTTTTCATATTTTTTTTCTGCATGCATCTTAACATCTTTTCTTCTCTGCCTTTCAATCTCCTTTAGTTTTGGCGGCTCACCATCAAAAACAAAAATTAATTTGATATTGTTCTGCATAAGCCTTGTTGTTCTTGAAAATAACCCAACAAGATGAGATGTTATATTGCCCTTTGAATCCATTAATAAAGAGCCATCTCTTGAGCGAATAGTCGTTAAAAACTGGTAAAGAAGGTTATATGAATCAATAACCAATGTTTTGTTATTCAATTCATTTAGGGATATTCCATTGCTTTTCAATAGGCACTTTATCTGTGTTCCCATTTTATATTTGTTTTATCTTTATATTCTTAAATTCTTTTGAAAGCATCTCTTTTGCTTTTTTTGTCAGCTCTCCCTTTGTCAAGAATAAAACAGGCAGTTTTTTCAGCTGGCCCTGCACAAATGCAGAGCTTAAGTCAGAGTCACTAATCCTTTTTTTGCTTTTTGCCTTGCAGTAATAAACCAAATTGCCAACAGCGCTCGGCACTTCAATAATAATATCTAAATCTGAGTTCTTTTTTACTATTTTTTCTTCTGTAATCTCAATGTTGCTCTTTTCAAAAAATCTTTTGACCTCGCTTAGGAATTTATCTTCAGCTGTCTTGTCAACAAATTTTTTCTTTTCTTCCTTTTTCTCTTCCTTCTCAGGCAATTCTTCTTTTAATTCTTCTCTCTTAATCTCCTTTCGCTCTTCTCTTGGCTTTTCCTGCTCTTTTCCCGCAATTGTTTCCTGAACTGGTTTAATATCTTCTTTTGGTTTATCAAATTTAACTGTTTCTTTTATTATTCTTGCTGCTTCTTCATTGGTTATGAGATACCATTTCCAGAATATTTCTACATTATCATTAATCTTTACCTGCAAAGGAACAGCAAAATCTTTTATGCTCCTTAAGGCAACCCTCACAACAGGCTCTGCTATTTTGTCCCTCAAAATTTTCCTCTGCATTAACAAATCATAAGCCATTTTTTCCTTTTCATGAAGGTTTTTTGCAAAATCCTGTAGTCTTGATTCCTGGCCAGGCAAGTAATAAAGGGGAGTGCTTCCAAATTTGACATGAGAGATTTTAAGAACATTATTTGAGACAAGCTCTGAGAGCGTTGCAGAGGCAATCATTATATCAGTTCCAATAACCTTTGCTATCTGTACAGGTATGACAGGCCCCTTCATCCTTATTGTTTGTATGATAATTTCTCTATTATCCATAAAAAAAATATCACAGAAGGAGTTTATATACTTTGTTGTTTAAAACTACAAAAATATATAAAATAAGGAGCGATTGATAATAAATATGCATAAAACTTATAATAACAAACCATTAAAGTTTTGTTTTGAAGGACCAAGAAATTTAATAAACTATAAGATTGCTAAATTAATAGACCTTATTGATGTTCCCCTAGGGCTTTATGGTAAAACTGTTAAAATAAAGGAAAGGAAAGACAAAAAGACATTTGAAGGTTTTTCAGGAACTATTGGTGATATAGTTAAATCATCGCCTAGTTTCCCCTTTCTGATGCAGACAATTAATGAACAAATTTCTGAACTTTTAAATAAAGAGGATAAATATAAAAAAATACCCTCTCCTTTTAACAATGAATGCCAAGAAGAAGTGAGAGAAAGATCTGTTTACTGCATAGGTGAAAAGGGAGGTCCATCTCATCCTGCTTATCCTATTCATTACAAATTAGAAGTTCTTGAGAGACCTCATCAAACAGAGGTTAATGTACTGCTTCAATCGAACTTAGCAAAAGAAAAAATAAATTCTAATATTCTTTTCGAATTAAGAAAGAAGCTGTTTCAGGATTATGGCCTGATCCATTTGATTTCATAGTAGGTTACATCGCCTTCATTATCAACTATGCCAATCATTAAGCGTTTTTTTGTAGAATGGGCTACCCTATTTTTAGCAGCAAAATCATACCAGGTTAAAGCAGAGCCTTCATGAACTGGATAAATAATCCATTTTGCATGGTCTTCTCCTGGCTTTACACCCCTGTCATAAACCCTGAAGTCTGCGCCAAACTTGAGTGCTGTTTTTATTATATAGCCCCTATCCCTCATATCTTTGAAAACACAGTATCTTATCCAGAAATTAGGCTCAATCCTTTTCGTTCTTTTTATAAAATCATCAAAAGTAACTTTTTTCTTTTTATAGTCCCTTATCTCAACCTTGCCTTTATCCATTAAATACAATGCTTCTAACAATGACAACTGAACCTTGCCATCCTCTAAAATACTGCCAAACCTGCTTTGGTTATATAGCTCATGTGCAGCATCAGTATTTTCTGTCAATACCCTCTCTCTTGTTAGAATTGCTTTAACTTTCTTTTTTCTTTTTTTAATCTGCACTTTTTTATTAACAACTTTTTCTGTTTTTATTTTCTTAGGCATAAATTATGGAAACTTGTTTTTGTTTAAAAAACTTTTGGATTAAGAACAAAATTTAACCAAACAGAAGGATAAAATGCAAGAATTGCTAGAATATATCAAACTTTTCAACTACTTGATATTTGCCGTTCTTATCTTTAGATTTCTCAAATTCATACCACGCAGAATGGCCAAAAAAACCAGGGCATAATGGATATTCCCCATTAAAAAGTATTTCACCCTGAATTCTGCCTAAAATGCCTTCTTCAGTAATAAACCCACTTTCCCTTAATATATCAAAAATTTCCTTTTTTGTATGGCTTTTATTTTCAAATAAATTTTTAAATTCTTCAATTTCATTTTCCATATCTCTACACGTTACTACTTTTGAATCTGTAATTAAATTATCTACAGAATAATCTACCATACCCAATGTAGCATAATTCACAATTAATCTTGATAGCCCTTTCATTTTATATTTAACATTACTATTTCTTTATAATTCTATACCCTTAATAAATTTTGTAGTAATTACATAATGTTTTATTTAAGAATACCTCTCTAATGCATTAAAAACATTTATAACTTCTTTTGTTGGATTGCACTTATATGTATTAATACTAAACCTAGGGAATTTATTATGACATTTAACACCATACCTGTTTTCATTATATGTATCCATCATTATATCTATGACATCATGAGGAAATTCCTCTAGCACACTACGGGCAGAGACCTTTAGTATTTTATCTACTATTTTATTTAGGAAATTTGTTTGAGAATCCAGAAATCTCTCTAGAGACTCACTATGATATATTGGATTTTTATTTATTTCCAAAAATTTTTTATAAAAATCAATTCCCCCCACTTCTCTCTGATTCTGGACAACAACCTTTTTTTCATCTTCTAATATTCTAATACCAGGACTCAGAGCTTTTCTAATCCCATTTATCAAAATTTCAATACCTTTTTCTGAAGATAAAACCACATCTCCCTTTGCATGTTCCCCTGGTATAAGAAATCTCTCTTCACCACGTTTGCATCTGAATATTTTCCACATTTTGATACCCCAAAATAATTTTATATCTTTTCTATGCATCCTTTATATTTAAATCCTTCTTTTTTTAACTATTGAAAAATAGTAATAGCCTAATTCTCTTACTCATATTTTTACACAAATCTTAAATATACAAAGATAACCCTTTTTGTTAAGATGCAATTAACATTTTTAGGGACAAGTGCGATGGTCCCAACAAAAGAAAGAAATCATTCAGCTGCTTTGATTAGTTACAGCACTGAGGGAATT
>JAHIFA010000157.1 GCA_018901315.1 Nanobdellota archaeon
AGGAGCTATATATAAGAACTACCAGTTCATAGTAAGTTCAGGTTACTACAGCCACTTGCTTGAGGCAACATACTTTGATGACGCAAATGATAGAGTAACTTTCAAGGATGTTGGTTTAGGAACAAGCTTTAAGGTAACAGCTGCTCAAGCTGGTACTGGAACATTCTACCTAGATGGATATGCATATTCCTTCACAGCAGATTACACAGGTGGTTCAGCAAATTTTACTAGCTTTGGAACAGACACTGCAGGAGTTATATGGACACCATCAGAGGCAAATGTGAGGATTTCAAACAACGCTACCCATGGATTTGTTGATTTCTCGGAGTACCGCAAGGGACCAGGAGATGGTGCTGCTGCTGATGTCAAGCATGTCAATGTGACAATAACTGATGCAGGAGCAGCAACTACAGATAAGATAACATGTAACACGCCAACAATAGATGGTAGTACAACATTGTTTGGATATGACTTTTTGCCTTCATGGGACAGCAAGAACAATTACTATGACGGCTACACCAGATGGGGAACATATGTAGAGTATGAGACCCCAACAGGCGGACAGAACCCAGTGACAATAACCTATCCAATAGCTGAAGCAATAGCAGATGTCTATTTGACAAGTGGTGTTGTTTCAACAACTGCAGCAGGAGGAGAAGTAGGCGGACTTGTTCAGGTGGATGTTGGATCAGCTGTTTTGGATACAGAAGTAGCTGACTGGGAAGCACAGAATGTCATTGTAGTTGGCGGACCATGTGTCAATAGAGTAGCAGCAGCATTAATGGGCCTTCCATACCCATCAGATGAATGCGCAGCAGGCTTCGAAGAAGGCAAAGCAAAGATTAAATTGTTCGAAGATGAGAACGTTGCCTTATTAGTAGCTGGTTACTCTGCAACTGACACAAGGAGAGCATGCACTGTCATGAAGAACTACAAAGACTATGCAGCTGACCTAGTTGGTACTGAAGTAGAGATGACTGCAACAAGTGACGCAGACATAGTACTTGCTGCACCAGTAGTTGAATAAAGCTGAATAAGCTTTTTTTCTTTTTTTTCTTTTTTAAAATTTTTTCTAAGTATTTATGCAACAAACCTCGAGAAGCTTAAAACATATTATTAATCAGTCTTAAGAGGGAATTTTGAGTCTCAAAACCTAGTGTATATGGATTTGCTTACCACATTATGCCTCCAATCTGTGATACGTGGTCTTTGACACTATAACTTAAGGTTTTATACACAAACCTTAAGTTATAATAGAAAGATTTATAAATAAACGCAGATTATTTGTTTTTATGATAGAAAAACTAAAACATTGGAATGAATGGTGGATAGAGAATAATGTTTATAAGAATAAATTAGGCATTAAAAGAGAAGGATTTCTTTCAGAAATTTTTAAAATGATAAAAGTAAAAGAAATTTCAGTTTTAAGCGGGGTAAGAAGGAGCGGCAAATCTACATTAGTATTCCAATTGATTGATTTATTAATAAAAGAAGTAAACCCAAAAAATATACTTTATTTTAATTTTGACGAAACTTTAGAGTATAAAGATAATAGAGCATTAGATTTAGTCTATAATACCTTTCTTGAATTAAATAACCCAAAAGGAAAAAAATATGTTTTTTTTGATGAAATACAAAACATAGTTGGCTGGGAAAAATGGATTAAAAAAAATTATGACTTGTATGGCAGTGAGATTAAATTTGTTTTAACTGGCTCAAATAATTCAATGCTTTACGATAATCTTTCAAAGCTTCTTACAGGCAGAATACTCACAAAAATGGTTTTTCCTCTTGCCTTTAAGGAGTTTTTAACATTCAATAAATTTGAATTAAAAGACATTGATATTCAAAAACAAGAGATAAAGCACTATTTTTTAGATTATCTTAATAAAGGAGGTTTTCCTGAAGTTGTTCTTGAGACTGATGATTACATTAATAATCTAAGATTAAAAGAATATTATGATGGCATATTGCTAAGAGATATAGTTCAACCTAGGAATATACGGGAGGTTTCTAAAA
Organism: Nanobdellota archaeon; assembly: GCA_018901315.1. Taxonomy (GTDB): domain Archaea; phylum Nanobdellota; class Nanobdellia; order Woesearchaeales; family CG1-02-33-12; genus CG1-02-33-12. The sequence goes on from JAHIFA010000157.1 coordinate 2,020, forward strand.
TAATGGATTTATCAAATTATTGCATGACAAATACTTCTGCATTGATAAGCTATAATAATATTTCAAAAATAACAGGGTTAAATATAACAACCTTGAAGGAATATCTATTGTTCTTAGAAAGTGCATACTTGATTTTTCAATTAAAGTTTTTTTCTTACTCTTTAAAGGAGTCAATTGCGATACAAAAACCAAGAAAGATTTATTGTATAGACAATGGATTAAGAAACTCTGTTTCCTTTAAGTTTTCAAAAGATGATGGAAAACTTGCGGAAAATCTAACTTTTATAGAATTAAAAAGAAGAAACAAAGAAATTTATTATTGGAATGGCAAAAGAGAAGTTGATTTTATAATAAAAAATAAGGATCAATCGCTAACAGCAATAAATGTTTCATACACAAATGAAATTGATGAAAGAGAAATAAAGGGATTAGAAGAGTTTAAAGCAAAATTTAAATCAAAAGTAAAGAGGTGTATATTATTAACAAATAGCCTCTCAAAAAAAGAAAAAAATATAGAATTTATACCCCTTTGGAAATATTTACTTGAAGATTAATTGGTGTAAAATCATGGGAAAATCAGAAGATTTTTAGAGTTCTTGGAAGAATTAACAAAAAATCATAGAAAGGTTTAAATAT
>JAHIFA010000158.1 GCA_018901315.1 Nanobdellota archaeon
CACTTTTTATAAAACAAGCAATGATGCGCACACTAACATAGTACAGCATAAATATAATTTATGCAAGTATATATCATGTGATAAAACAATCTGGGGCGGCTGGTATACTGATATAATAGACCAGAACAAGGGCCTTGAGATCTTCAAGGAGATGAAGTTTAATAGTGGTGAGGGAGCAACATTCTGGCCAACAAGCCCAAAGGATAGCATTGTCTTAAGCCTTGCAACAGGATGTCTTCCTGGAATAATACATGGTCTGCAGAAGGCAAGGCAGGTAGAATGTTATTATGTATTATGCCTCAAGAAAGCAGCTGATGAGGGAATTCCATTGTCTGTTTGTGATGAGCAAAAAGCATATCTTGAATGTGTGTTTATCTTTGGAGAAATATTCCAGATAATACCCTTTGCAGGATTTTTCAAGGGATTGGCAGAACAATTTACAATGATAGTTTCAGACCCATTAGGGCTTATATTCGGAGGGCTTAATTTTTACTGTAAGATGCAGCCAGCAGGTGCACCACATGCTATTTGTGTGATAGGCCATTTAGTGCCAACATTAGCATCCATTACACAAGACATAATAGGATTTGCTGACACAGACAGCTGGTGGATAAGCGGTGATGTATGTGAGGAGGCCCTAAAACCAATGCCTGAAACAACAGAAGAAGAGGCAGAAGAAGGCACAGAAGAAACAAATGGGGAAGAAACAGGAGAATAAGAATAAAAAACCAATTAATTAAAATCACACATAAAAATAAAATATGAGTAAGAAGATGAAAAAAGGAAAAACAATTTCAATGGTTTTAATAATTGTAATGATTGTCTTGCTAGCTGGAGGTATTGTTAGAAGTGTTGATATAGTGACTAAAGAAGAAATGTCTAATGAAGAAGTTGAAAAATCAACACAAGATAATACAGAAGATCTATACATTATAAAAGACGCAGCAAATAATGAGTTTTCAACAGAAATAAAACCTCCAATGGCTCCTGCAAAAATTCCTGTTGTAGAAGAGGCTAAACAACAAGTTTTAGCATTCTCTTCTGAACAACAACGGGATAATTTTATTAAAGAATTAAATATTATAAAAGTGTTTAACAACCAAATAAGGGTTGAAGATAACAAAGTGATATACACTGCTTGGAATCAAGATGAGAAAGATGTTAGTTTAGCAGAAACTTACAATGCTGTTATAATCTTTGATGAAAAAGGAGCTATAGAATCAAAAACATATACTAAAAAATATTCAGAAGAATTAACCAGAAAAACAATAATTAAACCTAAAGAATTGACTGAAAAAAGCTGGATAAATGATTTATTAGATTATATTATAATAGATAGTAATGCTAATGGGGAAATTGATAATGGTGATAAAAAAATAGATATTAGCAAAGCACAGATGGGGATTACAGATGTTTCTTATGAATATGAAAAAGGTGTTTACAGCGCAACATTAAAAGATGGAAGCAAAGGCGAATTAAAAGAAATAGGAGAAGAGAAGAAGCTTCTGAGGTTTGTTTATGAAACTGAAGAAAATGTTGTACATACATTACAATCATTAGATGGAGGGGGCACTTTGGAGTTTTATGATAAAAACACTGAAGAAGGAGATAAAGGAACTGGAACAATAACAATCATAAGAGGCAGTGAAAAGATTAAGTTTTATGGAACTTTTGATGAAGATGGAATGATTGTTAAAGATGGAAAAACCATCCTGGCTAAACTAGACAACGGAAATATTCTAACAGATTACAAAGGTGGAGAACCGCAAACAATTTATTATGCCAAGGACACTTTTGGTTATAAGGAATATGCTTTTGGCAGAATACAAAAAGACGGCTCAGAAAATGTATACTTGTCTGGGTATGTTCCATTTGCATTTAAACCCAAAGAGGGAGAGACAGTATTTATTAAAGTAGATAAAGAGGGAAATTATGTTTATACAGATATTAATGGAAATGTATTAAGTGAAAATATTGCCAGTGTTAAAGAAGCAAAGGCAATGGTCACAAAATCATTGATAGGCCCAGCATTTGAGGCAGCTGTAGAGGGTGCACGTGGAGGCATAGCACTTTCAAATCTTCTTAACAGCTGGCTTGACATTGACTTTATAACAAACTGGAGAAAGAAAACTGATGAGTTCTTCTCAGAGACTGTTATTGGCAGGATAATAAGCGGGAAGTGGGAAGAAAGCGTCTGCCATTCAAAAATTGAAAAAATACCAGACAGCATTGCTGTTGTAAATATAAATAATATTATGGGATTTGCAGCCCATGTTGAGGGAGAAAGAAGCTCTGCAATAAAAACAAACAATCAAACATTATATTTCTACAAGATAACATTTGGAGTTAATCCCTATGGCATGGGAAACATCACATTCGAGCTTTTAATAGATGGGCATGTTGTTGACCTTGACAATGATGGAATGGCTGACAAAATAAAGCTTGAAGCAGATAAAACCTATAGCGGAACAGGAGAAAAAGCAGTTGTAAGATACAAAGATAAAATTTACGAAGAGGTATGCATCAAGTTCTACAACACAGAAAATTTAAATGCAGAATTCAGGAACTCCTTAAAAGATGATAAACTCTGCAACAAGATAGTTGAGGTTGACCTAAGTTCTGTTGAAATTTCAGAGCCAGCAAGCTCAACAGCTGTTTCCAGCACATCAACTGGCCAGCAGGGATGGTAAAATGGCATATTTAAATAATCAAATAAACTTATTCAAAAAAAGCTTTAAACTTGACAAAAAGAGATTTCTTTCAGTAATATTTTTTGATTTTATTTTTATCCTAGTTTCATATATTGCACTCTTTTTATGCGGTATGTGGTTAAACAGCTCTGCTTCAAAAATAAGCGGATTAGACCTAACAACCCTTACTGAAAATGCTGTAAATGAGCTTGCTGCACTAAAAAGCTTCTACTATGGAATACTGGTCTGTTCACTGCTATTAATCATATTTTTGTTTTTTGCATGGTCTTTTTTCCAGGGTTTTATATGGAATACTATACTTAAAAAGAAATTTAATTTAGATTATTTCAAGAAGTTCCTGCTGTTAAACCTGGCCTGCATTCCATTATCAATAATCTTTTTTTTTATAGCAGCAATCTGGTTTTGGTTTTTTAAGTCAGTATTTTTGTTTTTCTCAGCTACTGGACTTAACAAAAGCCTTGTTATGTTTATATTATTGGTTTTATTCACTTTTGTCTTCCTGCCAATTCTGCTTTACTTGATTAACTGCATACCAATTGTTTATATTTATTTTACAAAGAAAAACAAAATATTGGATTCTTTTAAAAATACATTTGATGTTGCAGTTAAAAAAATCCATTTGCTGTATGTTCCCTGCCTAATAATGAGCCTTGTCTTTGTTTTTTTAGCTGTAATCACAATACCATTTAACATTCTGCCAGTATGGCTTATATCATTAGCTTCATTTGTTTTGCTTGTTGTTTATGCAGCATGGACAAGATTTTATATTGCAGTTGTTATAGCAGAATTAGAGAGAATTCACCACAAGATTTAAATATATGTTATATAGAGTATTCTTAGAGGTATTATGAAAAAAAGAGGTCAGATAACAGTCTTTGTAATAATTGGAATTCTTGTTATTCTGGGATTTTTGCTTTTTTTTTACCTGAGGGAAAAAACAACTTTTTTCAGTCCAGAGATTGTTGTGCCGCAGGAAATTGCCCCTGTAAAAAGATATGTTGAAAGCTGTATGCAGGATATTGGCGAAAAAGCTGTGATAAAGCTTGGAATGCAGTCTGGGTATGTTGAAATACCAGAAGACATAGCAATGAATCCAGGAGCTTATATTCAGGTTGGTGGGCCAATAAAACTGCCATATTGGTATCTTAACGGGATGGACACATCGCCAAAACTAAGTGATATGCAATCCCAAATATCAGACTATGTTTCAAAAAATCTTAAATCCTGCCTAAGAAACTTCTCTGATTTTGATGAGTTTGTTATAGAGGAAAAGGGAGAAATCAAAACAAAAACAGTTATAGCAGAAGAGGAAGTTGTTATAACAGTAGATTATCCATTAGTTATTAAAAATAAAATGGGGGATAAGATAACCACATTATCCCAATATGCGGCATCTGTTCCAGTAAGGCTTAAGAAAATCTACAGGCTTGCAAAGGGAATAATGGAATCAGAGAATAAGGGCATGTTCCTTGAAAAGACAACTATTGACCTAATGGCTCTTGACCCTGAAATCCCTTTTACAGACATGGTTTTCTCGTGCAAAAACCTTGAGTGGAGCAAGGCAGATGTTGAGCAGTCTGTCAAAGAGCTGTTATATTACAACCTGCCAAAGATAAGGATTGACAAAACAGATTATATTCCCTTTTTATATGATCCTGTAATATACAGGAAATTCCAGGAAATAGATATTGAAAAAGATTCAATACCAAAAGACATACCAGAGGATATTTATGAATACAATCATTTTTTCTGGGCTCCTGTTAGTGAAAATTTTGATGATATGAAAGCAGGAGTAAGGTATATGCAGGACTGGGGAATCCAGCTTGAGGCAAGGCCAAGCGACGGAGATGCCATGAAACCCAACATGGTTGAAGGATCTCAAAAATATCTCAGTATGTTCTGCATAAACATTTATCACTTTACATATGATATTATTTATCCTGTTGAGATAGCAATAAGAGATGAAAAATCATTTAATAATAATGGCTATGTTTTCAGGTTTGCATTTCCAGTCTTGATTAACCATAACCAGGGTGACAGATCTGACTTTGGAATGACAAAGCTTGCAAGCTATCAGGACGCAGGATTTTGCAATGAATTAACAGAAGAGGATTATGTTATTAGTGCAAAAAATTCAAGAACAAATAAGGATTTGGATAATGTAAGCATTTCATTTAACTGCATAAAGTATCAATGCAATCTAGGGTTTATAAAGGCAGAGGCAAATAGGTACAGACTAAAAACAAAGCTGCCTTCAGCATGTGTTAATGGAATAATAATAGCAGAGAAAGATGGATATTTAAGAGCAGAGCAGCAGGTTATTGAAAGTGATGTTTTAGTTATGATGGATCCATTAAAAAGCTTTGATTTTAAAGTTATGAAATTTAAGGTTGATAAAAATAATGAGAACATAGGTTCAAGTAATTTGGGCAATAATGAAAAAGCAGTAATATACATCAAGTCATTAAATAAAAGCCATGATGTCTTTGCAACATACCCTGCTGAGGAAGGAATGGAAGAAATAGAGCTTGTTGACAATGATAATGAGTATTACCTTGAGATTTTCCTTATGAATGGCGATCAGCTTACAGGGGGATTCAAGGCAGACTGGAAACTAAGCTACAATAATCTTATTGGTAAGGATAAAATAACATTTTATGTTTATGACGAAGGTGTTGCAAAAACAGATGATGATAAGGTAAATATGATAAAGTTCTTAAATGATAATAGAAATAAGAATGAATTAATGCCAAAATTTGAATGATGTTATGATGAAAGACATAAAACTAAAGTTAATAGCAATCAGCTGCATATTTCTTATATTAGGCATGCCTGTTTATACTGCAAAGGTTTTTGCACAGGATGAAGAGCAGGTTATTGAGGATAAAACTCCCCCATCAATAAACATAGAAAAACCTCCTGAAAAAGTTAGTGAATCATTTCTTGACATCAAGGGAACAACCAATGAGCCTGTAGTAATTGAGGTTACTCTCAATTCCAATTATTATGGCACAGCAAGCTCAACTGAAGATAATTCAATTTCAATAGGCATAACCTTAGCAGAAGGCGCTAACAAAATAAAAATTAACTCAACAGATGCTGGCGGGAATTCTGTTATAAAGGAGTTTGATGTTTTCTGCGACTCAGAGCAGCCCCAGATAATTTACAATAATATATATGAGTTAAGCCCTGCATACACAGCAGAACAGACAGTTAAAGGGCAGGTTAACAAGCCAAACATCAATATAGATGTTTTTGTTAATGATAAAAATAAATATTCTGGCAAGTCTGATTCTGAAGGTAACTTTGAGATTGATATAAAATTAGATAAAAATATTAAAATAGGTGTAACAGACAAAACAATAACTGTTGGAACAGAGGAAGGAAATGCATGGGAAAACAAGATAAAAATAGTTGCAACAGATGATTATGGAAGAAATTCAACTATTGAGGATGTTATTACATATACTCTTTGTGGCTATGGCTCTGACTGGGATGTCAAAACAGGCAAGATAACTCCTGATGTTGTAATACCTGAGCACTTAATACAGGGAATAGCCCAGTTCAGCTTTCCAATTAATCTGACATATAGGGGAAGAAGTGATTCCAGCGAGGTTGCTTTAACGAGCGAGCCGCAGCTTACAAGCTATGGCCTAAGCTTGTCATCAATGGAAGAATATCAGGAGGAGCTATTTGCAGGCAGTGCAACAAGCTACTGGAATGATGATTACACAATTGGATATTTTATTGTGAACCTTAACAGCTGGACAAAAAGCAAAGAAGAACTTAATAACCATAGTTTCATAAAAATACCAGTAAGGCTTGATGTGTATTATGAATATGAGGATGTGAATGGGGATACTGTTGAAAACACGCAAAGAAACTGCTGGACAATCAGCATGATGGTTGACAAGGAAATTCCTCTTGACAAGATTCCAAAAAAATTGCTGAACTCCACTGTAAATCTCTTAAATTCAACTATAAACCTTATTGATGCAATAAAAAAACCAGTTGACACTGTTAAAAAATACACTTTTGTTGGATGCGCTGCATCATGGGCGCTGTATTTTGTTAAATCACTTTCTGTGGAGTTTTCATGTGTTAGTGTAAAACCAGATGCAATAAGAGCATTAATAGATGGAAAAGATACTTGCGTATCTGCTCAAGAAGTAGGTGATTGTGATGCCTGCCTTCAATCTTTAAAATCATTAAGAGAAACTGAAAAGATTAGAAACTGGCTTTGCGACAGAATCTTCTGCCCTGCTGTCCCTTCTCTTGATTATCACAAGGAAAGTTATAAGGACAGCATAACCGATGTAAACCTTTGTAAGGGGGTAACTGATGAAAAATATAGTAACTTTTTTAATGGAAGATTTGGCCCAGATTCAGATGAATGCGAGGAAGAATACAAATTTGCATGGGACTCTGCATTCATGACTCTTGATGAATGGGAAAGGGCTAATGCAAAAGAAGGAGAAGTAAAAGAAAGCTTTTTTGATAAAATATCAGAAGGCCTTGCATTCTGCGAAAAAGCAAAAGAGCAGGAAATAGATGTTGTAACAATTGGCTCTGGAAACAAACAAGTAGTTTATTTAGTTTATCCAGACGGAAGTGTTTGCATTGGCCAGTCTTCAACAACAGCAAAGGGAACAGAAACATCAGAAGGTGTTTCAGTTGGTGAAGGAGAAAGTCAAACATTTTACAGTTGTGAAGATGAAAAAAAATTAATAATAAATGAAGAAGGAGTTTATGATGTTAATGGTAAAGAAGTTAAAATACCCCCAGAGGTCCAATCAAAGAGGGGCGTTGAAGGAACAGATAATTACATCCTTGACCCTACATCAGATATTATAAGGTCTGTGCAGGCCGTATGTTTGCCTGCTATTTCTGGCTACCTTAACCTGTGGAAGCAGATTCTTGAAGCAGTAAAGCAGTGCTTTGAAACAATAATGATAACCGGCGAGGGAAGTGCTGGCGTCTGCAAGGCAGTGCTTACAACCTATGTCTGTGATATGATTTATGATGTCATAAGATGCACAGGAGAATCATTTACCCTTGGAGCAGATGATAAAGTCTCAGGAGGTATTGTAGGAGTGATGCAAAAGATATCAACTGCTGGAACAAATGTTTTAAGTTCTGTTGAAGGGAGATATGGGCAGACAGGAATGTATAACACAATGTTTAATGAAAGAAAACTTATACACTCTGCATGCTTGTTTGCATTTACAGGCGACTGGGGAGAGTTTGACCTTGATACACTACTCACTGCAGAGGTTGGAATGCCTACATTGGGAAGCGAGGGCTTCTTATATCCAACAACAAGAAGATTCATGGGCTCTAACCCGCTTGATTATGGAAGAACAACATATATTTATCATATTGGTGCAGGAATAATTGCAGGAGCAGACCTAAACTACAGGGTTTATCTGCAATGCTCAAATGACAACTCATGCACAGGAGGAAGATGTGACTGCTTTTACAGGGGCAAGGAAGAGATATATAATGTTGCATCAGGAAGTTTAAGTGCAGGCGATATGTTTAGTGGTGAATTTTTTGAAAAGATAGTTGATTCTTCTGTAAGGTATGACAAGGCAGTTATTGAGTGGGACTGGACAGACAACAATGGCCAAATGCAGACAACAACAAAGGTTCAGAATATAAAAGAGGTTGGTGAGAAAACTCCAAATGATTGCAAGCTTGACTCAAAAAGCGGAGAGTTCAGGTGCAAGTATATTATAGGCCAATATGGTGATGCAAGGCTAATTGATGTTGAGGGGGAGGATAAATATACTATTAATGACAAAACAAGTTTTGATGTAAAACTGGAGATTATTCCTCCTGAATCTGGTTATGATATACCTAAATACTTAATATGGAAAATAAAAGACAGCAAAAACATAATGGTTGATAGCGGACAGATAAGAGTTTTAACCAAGAAAGGAACTATATATGAAGAAAATATTGCAGAATTTGATATAAGGGGATACTTCACAGGAAAAACCGAAGATACAATAAAAGCAAAGCAATACAATGGTAACAAAAAGCTTGATGTAAAAGAAGAACTGATTGGAACACCTTATGGAAGCGCTTCTTTCCTTGTAATATTCACAGATGTAAATATTGAAGAAGAGATTTATGTTTATGATATTTATTCTCTAACTGAAGAAGGAGAAAAGGGCAAACTTATTGAACCTTTTAAACTTGATAAAGATCTTAAGATAATAACTTATGGCTCAAAAAACATAAAGTTTAGGTTAAATTCTCTTCCAAATGTTGGGGATGCCGCGATAATAATTGTTGAGAAAGGAAGAGATAGCCATGAATGTGATGAGGATGGGGAAGAAGATTGGAAAGTAATATTTGAACTTCTGCATTCAAAGAAAAAAGACGCTGATTTAGATGGAGATAATCCACAGGATTATGAATGCTGCGGCTCAAAAATAGATAGTAAGGAAGTTAAGATAACAATCGATTGTGGAGTTGAGCAAAAAGACGAAGAAAATAATTGTGAGAAAAACAAGCTGATTAATGAAGAATGTAAATGCGATGGTAAAACATGCGGTAATGTTGGGGCAGCAGACCAATGGAACATCTGCTGTGAAATCGGATCAGAGGTTTACTGTAGCGAATTAATTGATGTATCTGGAAATTTTAAATTAGATTATACTAAAATATCTGACCAAGAAATAATAGATCTAGAATATCTTGGAGAGTTGTGTGAATTAAGCGATGGAACTTAAAAAGAAAATTCTAATAAAAGGCTTTGTTGATTCCTACAAGGCCGTAAGGAAAAACCCTTCTTGCATTGCTATTCCATTTTTTAGTGATCTTTTGTTCTTGTTTGTTTTTTTTATTGCTTATAATTTCTTTTTAGGAAACATTATGAATAAAGTAATCTCATTGCTCATGCTTACCGGAGAATCATTGCAGGGCCTGACACAAACTGATATTACCCTAAACATTTTGTCTAACCAGCAGCAGATGAACTCTCTTATTATTAGCATTGGCTTTTGGATTTTTGGCCTTGCTATCCTATCATACCTATTATATTGCATTTTTCAGGGACTGGTTTGGTTTATTGCGCACAAAATACTTGAAGAAAAAACAAACTTCAAAGAGTATATAAAAAGATTCTTTGCAGTAAATATTTTATGGTGCATTTCTTTTATTATAATTGCTTATTTCTATGTTAAGGCAGTCATTTACACACAAGTCCTGAGAAGTCCGTCAAACCTTGGAACAGTTAGCATATTTTCAGCTGTTTTACTGGTTATCCTCTGTTATTTTGCACTTATATCATATGTGTTAATTAAAAAACACAGCTTTGTTGATTCAATAAAAAAATCATTCTCATTGGGAACTAAAGAATTTCAAACAATAGTCCCTATGTATGTCTTGCTTATTTTAGGCTTTGCTCTTATTGATGTCCTGCTTAGGTTGTTATTTATGATAAGCACAACCCTTATGATTATTGTTGGAATAATATTAATGTTCCCTTTTATAGCTTATGCAAGGATTGTAATTATTTCTGTTATTGAAAATTTAGTCAAAACAAAATAATTGAAAACAAAAACTTTTTATATAAATTAGTTTCTAAAAAAACCATGGAAAAGCCAGAAATAATTGAAAAACAGTTATGCCCTATGTGCAAGACAAACAACATGACAATGATGGAAGAAGAGATTGAAATCCCTTTCTTTGGAAAAACATTTGTTTTCTCAATGACATGCTCAAACTGCAAGTATCATGTTGCAGATGTTGAAGCAGGTGAGCAGAAAGAGCCATTAAAGCAGACAATAGAAATAAGCTCTGAGGAGGATATGAAGATAAGGGTCATCAAGTCGTCTCAGGCAACAGTAAAAATACCACATATCACAACAATTACACCCGGACCTGCTTCAAATGGTTACATAACAAATATTGAGGGCATACTAAGAAGAGTAAAATATCATGTTGAAACCCTTGCAGAGGATGCAGAAGGTGATGATGAAAGGAAAAAGGCAAGAAAACTTTTGAAAAAGCTCAATAGGGTTATGTGGGGGGATGAAAAGCTCAATCTCATAATTGAGGATCCTTCTGGTAATTCTGCGATAATATCTGACAAGACCCAGACATCCAAGCTAAAATAAGCTGCTCTTGTATCTCTTTTTAAATAGTAACATTTTTATATTTCAAATTTATTATCTTCTAATATGAAAGAAAAAATAAAGATAGGCATTATTGGCGGCTCAGGAGTATATGACCCAAAATTAATAAAAAATGCTAAGAAAATAAAAGTTCATACTCCTTTTGGCTTAACATCTGACCTAATAACAACTGGCTTTATTAAAGGCAGGCCTGTTGTTTTCATACCAAGGCACGGCTCTAATCACACTATAAGTCCAAGCAATGTTAACTATAGGGCAAATATATATGCAATGAAAAAGCTTGGTGTAACCCATATACTTGCGCCTTCTGCAGTCGGCTCTTTAAATGAGGGCATGAAGCCGGGCGACTTTGTTTTCACAAACCAATTTATAGATAGAACATATAAAAGAGAAACAACTTTTTATACTGGCTCACAGGTCTGTCATATCTCTGTAGCAGAGCCGTGCTGCCCTGTTCTGAGAAAACTGCTTTCTGACAGCTCAAAAAAGCTTGGATTTCCGTTCCATGAGAGAGGAACTTGTGTTGTTATAGAGGGGCCTCGCTTTTCAACAAAGGCAGAATCCAACATGTTCAGGCAGTGGAATGCAGACATTATCGGCATGACAATGGCTCCAGAGGTTGTGCTTGCAAGAGAGGCAGAGATATGCTATGCAACAATTGCCATGGTTACAGATTATGACGTCTGGAGAGGCACACATGTAAGCGGTGATGAGGTTGCAGCCACTATGAGAAATAACCTTAGCAAGGTAAAGCAATTGATCTTAGAGATTATTCCAAGAATTCCTTCAGAAAGAACATGCAGCTGCAAGAATGCTCTTAAAGGAGCGATTATGTGAATTCTCTTTCGAAAATTTTTTATACAAGCTTTAATAATCAGTATAATTGGTAATCATGGAATTAAAAGACAAAATAAGAACAATACCTCATTTTCCAAAACAAGGCATTATGTTCAAGGATATAACAACTTTATTGAAAGACCCTCATGCATTCAGGCATGTAATAAGGGAAATGATACATCATTTTGATGGAAAAAATATAAATATTGTTGCAAGCGCTGAATCAAGGGGCTTTATTTTAGGAGCTGTTCTTGCCCATGAACTGCATGCAGGCTTTGTTCCTTTGAGAAAACCAGGCAAGCTGCCATATAAAACAATAAAGCAGGAGTTTATTACAGAGTACAGCAAGGATGCATTTGAAGTGCATGAGGATGCTATTGAAAAAGGAGACAAAGTTCTTATTGTTGACGACCTTTTGGCAACAGGAGGAACTGCAAAAGCAGCTGTTGACCTTGTTGAAAAGCTTGGTGGTAATATTATTGGGCTGGCATTCCTTATAGAGCTAAGCTTTCTCAAAGGTAGGGAAAAATTAAAAGGATATGATATCTTAACACTAGTAGATTATGATAAGGAAGAATGAATTTTATTCCTGGCTCAAAATATGAGAAAACTATTAAGGATATAGTTGAGTTCACAAAATTAGAAATTAAGATTTTTGATGATGATTTTTCTGAGGGATATAAAAAATTTAAAGAAGAACACTTGTATCATGTTAATATATTAACCTCATGCTATAAGTGTCTCAAGCCAATAAACGGAAAAAGCCTTGTTATTGAAGAACAGAATGATAAAATAACTTGTTCTACTTATTACTTCCATGAAAAATGCTTTGATGAGCTGATTAAAAAATAGAAAAGTTTATAAATGATTTAACATAAATGTTCCATATGGAACAAAAAAGTTACAAATTAGAGATTATAAGGGTTTTGTTAAGAAAGAATAGTCATATTCGGGAGATAGCTAAAAAACTTAATACAAACCATATGATGATAGTTAGGAAAATAAAAGAGCTGTCAAAAGAGAATGTTGTTGATTTTACGCAAGAAGGGAAAAATCAAACTTATTTCCTAAAAAAAACAGCTGAAACACAGGCATATGTCTTTATAACTGAAAAATATAGTTTGCTTCAAACAATAGTAAAGTATCCTGAATTAAGGAGCATTATTGAAAAAATCCAGAGAGAGAAAAGGATAAAATTAGCTGTTCTTTTTGGCTCATATGCAAAAGGGCTTGCAGGAAAAGACAGTGATGTTGATGTTTTTATTGAAACTAAAAATACAAACCTAAAAAGGGAGCTTGCTCTTATTGACTCAAAATTAAGCATTAAAATAGGAACATATAACAAGGAAACTAACCTGATTAAGGAAATAGACAAAAATCATGTTATAATAAAAGGGATTGAATATTATTATGAAAAAAATCAGTTTTTTGGTTAAACTATTCAATGAAGGAAAATTGCAGCTCGTGGATCCAAGTGAAGAGATTAAACAGTCATATCTTAAAAAATCAGAAAGCAATCTTGTTTCTGCAAAAATTCTCCTGGAAAACAATAAGTTAGAAGAATCTGTTTCTTTAGTTTATTACAGCATGTATCATATTCTAACTGCATTGCTCTTTAAAGCAGGGATAAAGTGTGAAAATCATTCTGCTTCAATTATTTTACTTAAAGAATTGTTTTCTGTTGACAATTCAGATATATTTTTTGCAAAAAAGGAGAGAATAGATAAACAATATTATACTGACTTTAATATAACCAATCAGGAAATTCTTGAAGCAATCAGAATAGCAGAAAATTTCAATAAAAGATTGCTGGATTTTATTTCCAAATTAGATAATCAAAAAATAAAAGAATATAGAGAAAAATTTAAAATATTAAATTGGCAAAAAATAAAATAAAGCCTTATTCTCCATTAAGCCCAGGAATTTCCTTTAGAATTTCTTTAAAGCATTCAAATTATTATAACTCATATATAACATTTACTTCTGGTTTTTTACATAATATAAGTCCATATTTATAAACTATCCCTCAACTCTAACCCTTGGTGATAAACCTTTGTAATATTGCTTTTTTCCTTTTATAAAATAAATCTTCCTTCCCTATGCATTTAAAAACCCTTTTTATCTCAAGGATTTGCTTCTTGGAAAGAATTTTCTCCACATCTATCTGCCTATTACCTGCATTTATAATAATGGGGCAATCAAGAAGAGGGTCATGCTCAATAATTTTAATTCTGCTGTTAATCAGCTTTATGGCCCAGAATGGATATATTCTGCATACCTTTGGCCTCAGGCTGTAAACATCACATCTTCCACTATCATTCAGGAAGATGCATCTGCCATCATTTTTTGTTTTCAGCCTTAAAATCCTGCCATCATTATCTAATTGGGATAATCTTAATGCCCCTTCAAGCGAAGGGTTGCAATTTTTTAAGGCATTAATTGTTTTCTTTTTAAGAGGTGTGTAATCTAGGAAATAGTCATAATTTTTCTTTATTATTTTTTTTATGTTTCTTGCATCAGTTATACCAACAAAAGTAAATCCTAGATTATTCTTAAAAATACAGCAATGCGGATCTTTACTACATCTTTTGCACTTATTCCTAAAATCCATCTGCAGAAAATAAAGATGCTGACTTAATAAAGTTAACGTGTTTTGCTAGTTTACTTCTGCATTAATAAAGCTTAAAAACAAGTTAAGATATGCAATTGAAAGGTTTGATACTAAGAGAAAAGAGTTTTATATGAGGAAATCATTACAATCTAAAATGGGCAAAAAAATACGTATATTTCCATTCCTTCTTAGAACTGGGAAATTCAAAGACGGTAACGAAGTGATGAGACTTATTAAAGACGGAAAAGTCAAGGTAGATGACAGAGTCATAACAAATCCTATATTTGAATTTCGGCCAAACACCAAACCTGTATATATCAATGGTAAAAAGATTGAAGGACAGAAAGAGGAACTATATTTCATATTCAACAAGCCCCAAGGAGTGATATGCCAAAAGAATGATCCAGAGGGCAGGCCTAGCATATGGGATTGGCTGAAGTCTCATTCAGGCCTTAAAGAAGAAGAAATAAATTCTCTTGTCAGTGTTGGGAGGATTGACATAAATACAGAAGGGCTTCTTATATTGACAAATGACAGCAGTCTTGTCAATCAGGTGCTTCAGCCAAAGAATCAGATTGAAAAGGAATATTATGCTGTAGTAAAAGATTTTCTGTCTGATGAAGCAGTTTCGCAGTTAGAGGAAGGAATTGATATAATAGTAGGATATAAAGGCAAAAAGAAAAAAATTCATGCCCTCCCAGCCAAAGTAAGGATTTTGTCAAGAAATCAAAGCAAAAGCGAAATCATGCTTGAAATCTGCGAGGGAAAAAGAAGACAGGTAAGAGAGATGCTTAATGCTGTCGGAAATCATGTAACATTCTTGAGAAGAGAGAGGATTGGAAAAATCCTGCTGGAAGATTTGAAAGTTGGGAAGATAAAAAACATATCAAAAGAAGAAATTCAGAATCTTTTGTTTAAATAATCACAAAATTCTCAAGAATATTGTATATAGCTATTACAGCTTTGTCTGTTTTTTCCCAGGTAAAATCAGGATGAGTCGAGTTTCTTCTCGTCTACAAAACTAGACAAAAAAGAATATTTAAAGCTTTTGGGACATTTGTCGGGATGAGCGGAGTTTTATTTGCTGAAGATAATCTTGTTTGTTGCTTCTATTGCTTCCTTGCACATTATGGTAAGCTCTTCAACCTGTTCTTTCTTCTGAAACTCTATATCTGTGCCATATTGAAAATCTTCCCTTATCTTAATTATGCTATGCTCATCTTCTTTTGCCTGCGAAATTTAAAGTGCTGATGAATCTGCCATCAATAGCAATCTTGCCTTGCTCTTTTAGCATCTCAATTACTGCAATAGTGCATTCCTGGTTTCTTGATTCATACCCGAATCTGCGCAGAATTGCTAAAAGGCAATGATATGCTAAAAAATTGCTTCACAATTTTTGGCATGCCAAAAATCTTCGATTTTTGAGCATATGCAATAGAAGAAAGCACTTGCAGACCAGTCAGAGTAATTGTTTTTCTCAAAAAATAATGCTGCATTAAAGTTATGTCGTGCTTTTGCTATATGAAGTGCTGCCACTTTATAGTCTTGTTCTTGTTCTACTAATCCACGATGCATCCCAATTTCTGCTAATTCCTTCTTTGCCTTGTTAAGACACCATTTAACCTTGTTAGAAGCTTGTGACATTTTTTACTACCTCTATCATTTTATCATGACCGTGAAGAACATAACTTTCTCTTATGGCATTAATCATTGCAGGATTTTTGTTTTTCAAATTCTTTTCCAAATCCGATAATGTCATTATTAGCGGATGTATTGGCTTGTAGGAAATATTGTTTTTCTCATCAATAAATTTTTTGACTTCCTTATATCTCTCTTTCTCAATAATTACCAGTAAGTCTATATCCTTGGCTTTGTCATAGTTTCTTACAGTCGAACCATAGATTAATACAATCTGCGCAGTTTCAGCTAATCCTCCAAATTCATGCAGCCATCTTGCTGTTTTTTCCTTTGATTCTTTTATCAATAGGGTTTCAACCAATTTTTTAGCGTAATTATCTTCAAAATCGACTTTATAAAAAATAGCTTTGCCAAGCTTTTTTCTTACTAGAGTCTTTTCTGAGTAAAGACTATTCAATATCTTTAAAGAACCTCTTGGCGTTATATTCAGTTTTTTCGAGATTGAGTTAGCATTGTAGTCGCTACTAAAATCCTTGAATATCAACAACAATGCTTCATTCTCCTTTTCAGTTGGCATTTTCATGGTAACCTGCAGTTTCTATATCGGAACTAATAGTTCATATATAGGAACTAATAGTTCTATATAAATGTTTCGTTTGTTTGGATGTAAGTATTGCGCTCTTATTATAAAGGAAACTTACATGTAGTAAAGTGAATTTTGTAGCACTATTGTAGCCACATTTTTGCTTTAATAACGAAAGAAATCTCGTCTATAACACCGAAATTAAAAAAATAAAAACCTTATCCACCATTAAGCCCAGGGCTTTTCCTTAATGTTTCTTTTTCAGCAGGTAGTTTAACCTCTCCTTTAAGGCCTGCTTCTTTCCTTAAAATCTCTGCCTTGTCTGTTTTTTCCCAAGTAAAGTCAGGGTCATTCCTTCCAAAGTGGCCATAGCAAGCTGTTTTCCTGTAGATAGGCCTCCTAAGATCAAGGTTTTTTATTATGTCTGCTGGCTTGAAGCTGAAATGCTTTTTTATCAGTTCAACTATTTTCTCCTCTGGAATCTTGTTTGTATTGAATGTATGAACCAATATTGATACTGGCTCTGCGACACCTATGCTGTATGCAACCTGGATTTCACATTTATCTGCTAGGCCTGCAGCAACTATGTTTTTTGCAACATATCTTGCCATGTAAGATGCAGACCTGTCCACCTTGGAAGGGTCTTTTCCAGAGAAGCAACCTCCACCATGAGAGCCATGCCCTCCGTAAGTATCGACTATTATCTTTCTTCCTGTAACACCTGTATCGCCTGGCGGTCCGCCAATAACAAAGCGCCCTGTTGAATTAATGTAATATTTTGTTTCTTTTGTTAGGTATTTCCCACATATTGGCTTTATAACCTTTTCAATAATATCTTCTCTTATTTTTTTATTACTAACATCCGGGTCATGCTGTGCAGCTATGACAACTGTTGTAACCTTGGCAGGAAATCCATTGTTGTACTCAACAGTAACCTGTGATTTTCCATCAGGCCTTAAGTATGGCAAAATTTCTTTTTTTCTCACTTCTGCAAGCCTCAGGCAGAGCTTATGAGCTAATATTATGGGTAAGGGCATAAGCTCTTTTGTCTCATTGGTTGCATAGCCAAACATCATTCCCTGGTCGCCTGCTCCCTGCTCATGCTTTTCAGTTGCTGTAACCCCTTGTGAGATATCGGGGCTTTGCTTATGAATTGAGCTAAGAACTCCAACATCATTATAGTTAAAGCCATATTCAGGCTTTGTGTAACCAATTTTTTTTATTGTGTCCCTCACAATTTTTTGGGTATCCACATAAGTGCTTGTTGTTACCTCTCCTGCTACGATGACAAGTCCTGTTGTTACAAGTGTTTCAACAGCAACCCTTCCATTTGGGTCATCTTTATATACTGCATCCAGGAATGCGTCTGATATCTGGTCGCATACTTTATCAGGATGCCCTTCTGTTACGCTCTCTGATGTGAATAAATAGTTTTTATTGCTCATTGTTTATCTCCCTCCCTTAATTAAAACTAAGAAAAAGCTTAATTAATCCATATAAAAACATTCTTGATAATAATATTCCGAAAGGAATAATCTTAATTTTGTTTATTACAGAAATTTGTGCTAAAAAGAGATTATTCAACATTTTTTATGATAAAATCATCAAGAATGCTTCCAGCAACCTCAAGCTCGCTGCCGGCAAGCTTATAATCGCCATAATTTGCCAAGACCCTGCATGCCATTGTTGTATCATATACAGAATAACCTGCTACCAGCAAAGCAATATTATTGCCATTATCAAAGAGCTTAATCTTTGCCTTGCCTGGCTCAAAACCCTGGTCGCATTTTAATGGCCATCCCATTATCTCTGCTGCAGCCATATTAACGCATGGCCCCCCAACAACAATAATATTTTGCTCTTTTATATTGTCTATTTCTGTGTCCAGTACAATTATTCCTGATTCAAAAGGCGGTCCAAGGCTTGTTGCTATACCAATTGCCCCTATCATATCACCTGTCTTGGCATGTTCTCCAACAATTATAATTGAATTTAATACATCTTTGCTCACAAATGGTTTTGGATAATCTGCAAGGCCAATATTTTTTATTGCCAGTGCAGAAGCTGTAAAAATTATTATTGCAATAGCATAAAAGAAGATTATATTCCTAATTTTTTTCTCTATCACCATTTTCTATTAATATATGAAGTAGAATATTTAAATGTTTCTAATGTCAAATTTAAACAGCTTTGAGGACTCGTAGTAAACATTTTTTCTGTGTCCTATAAATAACACAATTGCCTTTTTTTCTTTATTATCTTCTTTTTTTGTAAATTTTATCTCTTTTGTCAAAATCAATTAAGTATATTTTGTCTTCTCTTTTGTCATAGGAATATAATAATCTAAAAGGAGGTATGTAGATTTTTCTTTCGTTTTTTTCATATTTAATAAAGTCGCCGTGTTCAGGGCTTTCAATAACTTTTTTAATTTTCATAGCCGAGAAGTCCCCATCCGAAAGGGTGGGGATGAAAGGCTAATCCCACTGGACACTGGACATATAAGCGTGAGATTTATATAATTGCTATGATGATATGGATAAGATGGATAAAGTAAAAGTTCAACTGGATAGGGATGTTGTGAACTCCCTGATAAAACTAAAAGAAGTTGGTGATACTTATTCAGATGTTATTAGGAGATTATTGAGAAAATGCAAATAAGCCATAAATTCAGGCTGTATCCAAACAAACAACAACAAGAAAATATGTTTGAG
>JAHIFA010000159.1 GCA_018901315.1 Nanobdellota archaeon
CAAATGTTACCTCTATCTGTGGAACACCTCTTGGTGCTGGAGGAATCCCGACAAGGTCAAACCTTCCAAGGCTTTTGTTGTCAGCAGCCATTGAACGCTCGCCCTGCAGGACATTGATTGTCACAGCAGGCTGGTTGTCTGCAGCTGTTGAAAATATCTGCGATTTCTTTGTAGGGATTGTTGTGTTTCTTTCAATCAAAGGAGTTCTTACCCCTCCAAGTGTCTCAATTCCAAGTGTCAATGGTGTAACATCCAATAGCAAGATATCTTTTACTTCTCCTGCAAGAACACCTGCCTGGATAGCAGCTCCTGCTGCAACACATTCCATTGGATCAATTCCCCCTTCTACCTTTTTCCCTATAAAGTCTTCAACAAACTTCCTTACACAAGGCATTCTTGTAGGTCCGCCAACCATTATTATTTTATCAATATCCTCTGGCTTTAATTTAGAATCCTTTATTGCCTGCTCAACAGGGTGCTTGCATTTCTTTATTATTGGCTCAACAAGCTCCTCAAGTTTTGAGCGCCTTATCTTCATTGTCAAATGCTTTGGGCCTTTATCAGTAGCAGTTATAAAAGGAAGGTTTATATCAGTTTCAAGTGTTGTAGAAAGCTCTATTTTGGCTTTTTCAGCTGCCTCTCTTAGTCTTTGCATTGCTACAGAATCATTTTTCAGGTCAATTCCCTCTTTATTCTTGAATTCTTTAATAATAAAGTCTGTAATTACACTATCCATATCTGTTCCGCCAAGCTGTGTGTCTCCGCTTGTGGATTTTACCTCAAATACTCCCTCGCCAAATTCCATTATTGTGACGTCAAGAGTTCCCCCGCCAAAGTCAAAGACTAAAATCTTAATTTCCTTGTCTGTTTTGTCAAGCCCATAAGCTAAAGATGCAGCTGTTGGCTCATTTACTATCCTCACAACATCAAGTCCGGCGATTGTTCCTGCATCCTTTGTTGCCTGCCTTTGATTGTCGTCAAAATATGCAGGGCATGTTATAACTGCTTTTGATATTGACTCTCCAATAAATTCCTCTGCATCTTTTTTTATCTTCTGAAGTATGAATGCAGATATCTGCTGAGGAGTGTATTCCCTGCCATTAATCTTGTACTTATGGCTTGTACCCATCTTTCTCTTTGCAGCTGTTATTGTTCTCTCAGGATTTGAAACTGCCTGCCTTCTTGCTGGCTCCCCGACCAGCATTTGACTGTCATTTGTAAAAGCAACAATTGATGGAAATGCCTTTCCATAAGCAGTTGTGCCTTCAGAGCTTGGTATTATAATCGGCTTTCCCGCCTGCAGAAAAGCTGCTGCAGAATTGCTTGTTCCTAAATCTATCCCAATTATTTTTTCTTTTTTTGTTTTTTCTTTTACCATTTTATTTGCCTCCTATGCTAATTATCCAAAATAACTTGGGGATTCCACTGTTTTCCCCTCTTTTGTGTTTTTGATTTTTTTCTTTTTTTCAAGTTTCTTTATTGAATCCGGCTTTTCTATTTTGCCAAACTCAGATTCATATTTCTTTACAACTTGTGACAAAACATTAAGAAACTGCTTTGCGTGATATGGATCTATCATAATAACATTATGTTTTAGTGCTATTGTAGCAGTCTGGCTTCTTGCATCTACCCTTGGTGTTATACACCTGAAATCAAGGATAAACTGTGTAGGGCTGAAGTTAATTGATGTTTCGTGTGAAAAAAATGCATCACCATCCATTATGCTCATGTTTATTTTTTGTTTTTCTGCCATTTTGACCTCCTAATCATCTTTTTTCAAAGCAATTTTTCTTAATTCCTCAACTCTTTCGTGAGAAAGTATTGTTCTTTCCTCTCCCTTTACTCTCTTTAATGAACCTATTTCAACAACCTCAAGAAACTTTACAAGCTTCCTTTGGTTGAAGTTATCATAATCCTTCAAAGAGCCCAATGCCTCATACAAATCCTGGTCTGTTGTTACAAGGTCGATTTCATTGTTCCTGCATAATATTATAGTTTCTATCTTATTGCTTGTCCCAAGGAAATATTTTAGTATGGCTCCAGCTTTAAGGTATAATTTCTGCTTTTGCATTTCATTATTATCTATATTAATTCTCATTTCTAAACCTCATAGCTTAATATTTTTTTTAATCTTTCTTCATCAGGAACAAGATCCTTTAGTGAGCCGCCCGGTATTGGGTTGTTTTGTGTTAAAAATGTGCTCCATTGCCTTATTGACTCTGGGTCATCTGGATTTACAAAGTAATTAAGCATAAACCACTGGTTTAAGTCATTACCATATGTATTGCAGTTGCCTACCCTGCAGTGCAATGGTTTTGCCTCATGGATTGAGCAGCCAATCTGCTCATTATAAAAAATGCATTTGCCATATGGCTTGGTTCCTTTGATTAACTTTGGCCTTAGTGTTTTTGTATTAAATCTCTCATGCTCTTCAAGATATTTCTCTTTGAGTTTGTCTGTTGTTGTTCTCAGAAACCTTGCAATCTTTATAATGTCATCATCAACTAAAAAGCCGGATGTATATTTGCAGCAGTTTCCGCATTTTTTGCATTCTTTGCTAAGTTTTAATACATCTTCTTTTGGTGTTTTTTTTGAAATAAGCATTTTTCACCCTCTTATTTGTTTTTTGCAATTTTTACTTTTGCATGCCTTATTATTTTATCGTTAAGTATATAACCTTTTTGCAAAACTTCTGTTATTGTATTGTCAAGATTATCGCTTTTTTCATGCATCATTACTTCATGCTTATATGGGTCAAACTTTTCATTCAGAGGGTTTATTTGCTTTAGGCCCTCTTTTTCAAGTGTTGAATAAAACTGTGAAAATATTAGTTTCATGCCTTCAAGGAATTTATTTTGATCTTTATGGTTCTTCAGGGCAATCTCAAATGAGTCAACTATTGGAAGTAGTTTTACTATTAAGCCCTGTGATGCATATTTAATAGAATCCTGTTTTTCCTTTTCAACTCTTTTTTTGTAGTTCTCAAACTCTGCCTGCAATCTCTGTAATGAATCTGTAAGTTCCTTTATTTTATTGTTGAGGTTTTCTAATTCCTTTTTTTCCTTTTCATGCTTACTATGTTTATGCATTTTTTTTCTTGTTTCTTTTTTAGTCATTTGTTTATGTTGACTTTAAGTCAACCATTACATATTAGAATAAACAGCTTATATATAAATGTTTTGGAAAAAGTTTATAAATAAATGAAATAACTTAATTAGATATGGAATATGTTCATCAAAGGGTAACCATAATAAGATTCAGAAAGCCGCTTAAAAAAGATATTAATGAAGAGCTTCAGTGGTTTGGCTCGTCACTTGGATTATTTAATCTAAGGGATAGGAACAGTTCATGCTTTAGGGTATTTATTGAATTAGTTAAGAGTTCCAGGAAAAAAAAGCCATTGTCAAGCGATGAGCTTGCATATAAGACTGGATTAAGCAGGGGGACAATTATACATCATCTGAATAAGCTAATAGGGTCAGGCATTGTTGTTAATGAGAAAAATAAATATATTCTAAGGGTCGAGAACCTAAAAGTGCTTGTTGATGAGATAGAAAAAGATATCAAAAGGGCATGTAATGACCTTAAAGAAATAGCAAAGAATATTGACGAAGAGCTGGGATTGTAGATTAAGATATTTTTTGATTTGTTTCTTTTTTTGACTGAAAATCTTGCGGAATTTTTTACAAAAGTCTTATAAAAAGATTCTTTGTTTTTTTATTGATGGATAAAAAAATAATCTTAATCGATGGTAATGCTCACTATAGGGATTCTATTGCAAAAAAACTTATTCCTCAAAAACATCAAAATTCCTGTTAAATACCTCAACGACCGAAGTGAGGAGAATACAATGTGGTCGAGTACTGTAGGGCGAAGTCCAAGGAACGGAGAAGTAAATTTGGAGTCTGTCAATCAAGCGAACAGCGTGAGCAATTAAGACACAGAATATAGGGGCTATTGTTATATATTAAATTCTTTCATAAATTCAGCCTTATTATAATGTTTTAAATCTGAAGAACCTTTTTTCAATAACTGAGTTCTACATTCTATTAAGTTAAGATCAGGACATTTACTATGAATTTGGGGGTCTTCTTTGATAAGCTGTAAAAGAGGATCTAAGAGTATAGGATTTAGAAATTTAAGTTGAAGTAATATCCGTAATATCTTAAAAATATCTTTTGTATCAAAGGAGGGTTCTTTCTTTTTTCCTTTAAACTGGACAAGTTCTATTTTATTATCTTCATATTCTAATTTATTAACTTTAAAAGAGAGATATATTAGTTCATGGAGTTTGTTACTGAATTTGCTTAAGTCATTAAGTGGTTCTAAATTAAAGAAAAACCCTTTTAGATTCTTCTTTATATTAAATGTATTTTCAATTAAATCTAAAATACTCGATACATTAAACATAAAACCATTACAACATTCCTCGAGTTCTTCTTTAGACTGAACCAATAGTACAATGTGCAATGTTCCTTTTTTCATTAATTCTTCATCTGAAGCGAAATTATTAATCTGTAAGTGCGGATGCTGATGCCCTGAAGATGAATGTTGTTCTAATGCAACTCTTGTTTCCACCCTGAAAGATAAATCTGACTTTTTCTTTTTTGCAGAAAGGGCTATTTCAAAGGCATCTTCTTTAGAATTCGTTGATGTACGTAATATAACCTCAATATCTTTATCTTCAAAAACGAAATTACTTTTAAGACTTCTCTCAATAAGTCTAAAATCAGGCGTACCTACTCTTTTAGGTTGATATTCCATAATCTCCTCTCTTTATTTATCTTTATTTGTTCCAATTCGAGTTCAAACTTTCTTAATTTTTGTATTACATCTTCATCTAATGAAGTGTTTGATAGGTTTTTAATACCATATAAATCCTTCCAGAAATCTAAATCCAAATAACTAATCTCATTTACTTTTTTGTCTAATTTTTTGTGAATAATGAAAAAAAGAATTTTAAAATAGATTAAATACTTAGTTCTTATATATTCTTCATTACTTTCTAGCATAAGTTCTTTTTTTCTAATAATCTTCTTTGGGTCAGAAATTAAATTTATGTTTTTAAGAGACTTTAGAATATTAATCATTTGAATAGTTTTAATTCCTTTTTCTTCTGGTATGGGTTTGCCTTGTAGTAGGAAATTATCAATTTCTAAATTAAAAGAAAATTCATCACGGGATTTTGACTTTGATTCATTATAAGAGTATTCAATCTTTAAGTCTGGGTGATAGGTTAAAGTTTTATGTTCTCTTATAAATCCACTTTCTATATATTTAATTAAGTTTTTGTTTTCTTTTTCTATACTTCTTAAGAAAGAGATTTCTTCACCTAATTGTTCATTATTTTCTATTAATCTCTTGATTACTTCTTCATAAGTTCCTCCGGGTTTCAAATATTTCTTTAATTTATTTTTTGTGCCTAAAGATACTCTAATTGTAGTTATTGCATTATTTATACCTTCTTTCCTATAAAAAGATTCTAAACTATCTTGACCATTTCTTTCATGAATTAATTTCATCATGTTTCTCTTTAGTAGTTCCTTAAATTCATCATCTGAATTGTTTGGTGTTCTTATTGATATACTTCCCATATTGAGTATACAACATATACTTATATTTAAACCTTTCGTTTTATTTATATAAAAATTGTACTTAGTATACAATATATACTTATTATAACAAAAGCCACTTTCTATTTTTTAGGACTCCAAATTTATTGCATTTAACAAGAATTATGTTGTAGTTTTTCTTTAGAAAGGCAAACATTTATATATCAATTGATATATAAACATAATATGGTAAAGTATGTACTAAAAAATCCATTTGTAAGATCTCCTACTTTGGATACTGTATTAATGGTAGAAAAAAATATAGATAAATACAGCGGAGAATTTAACCGGACCAGATTATGGAAGAGCTTACCTAAAAAAGTAATGTGGCAAACCTATTTAATTATTTTGGAGTATCTTGAGAGCATAAACAAAATTGCTTTTGATAAGGAAGGAAAAATAGCATATATCTGGAACCCAGAATTAGCAAAAAAACTTAGGTTGAGAAAGGAGATTAAAGTATGATAAAACCGTCAAAAGTAGTGTTTATCAATAAAAAACTAGAAGTAAGTTTTAACTCCTTAAAAGAAAATGATCCTATTAAGAAATCCATCATTAGGGCGATTCATGATTTAAGGCAGAATGCTTTTTCCGGAATTCAGGTTCCAAAGAGATTAATTCCTAAAGAATATATCCAAAAGTATGGAATAAACAACTTGTGGAAATATGACTTACCTAAGGGATGGAGATTATTGTACACAATAACAGCAGACAATGAAGTTGAACTGATTTCTGCTATTTTGGAATGGTTTGACCATAAGAGTTACGAAAAGAGATTGAAATATTAAGGAAATTGCTGTTTACTAAGATTAAATTTTTCTCTTAATAATTTCTTTCTGATTTTTCTAATTTCTTTTACAGAATCGCCTGTATTTGGGATTGAACCTATCTGTTTTTCTAGAACTAACTTTCTTATAGCATCTCTGATAACATCAGATTTGTTGGTATAAAACCCTTTGTCTACTAGTTTACCAATTTCAGTTATAAGCCCTTCAGGCAATCTTACTTGAGTAACAGCCATTTCCATTGTAATACTAATGTATTATATATGTACTATATAAATCTTTTGGTTTTTTATTTAAAATAAGCTTAGACAATATTTCAAATTCAGCAGTTCATATGATTCTTGAGAAAGCAATTAGCAAAGGTCTTGAGCTTTAATTGAAAATCTTCCGGAATTTTTTACAAAAGTCTTATAAAAAGATTCTTTGTTTGTCAGCAAATATAGAAAGGTTTATAAATTAGTTCCTATTATCGGTACTATTATGCAAAGTAAAGAAGAAAAAGTTATGGAATTATTTTTTGAAAGTCCAACTAGAGAATGGCATTTTGAAGAAATAGTTAATGGAGCAAAAATTGCTAGAAGTAAGGCAGACAGATGGCTTAAACAGTTTATTAAAGAAGGATTAATCAAAAGAAAAAAGAAAAAAGGTAAAATGCCTTACTACATAAGTAGTTATGACTTTCCCAAATATAAAAATAGAAAAAGAATATTCGGACTAACGAAATTATATGAAAGTGGTTTTTTAAACCATTTAGGATCTTTAGAAAAAGCTAAAACAATAATTCTTTTTGGAAGTTTTTCGCGTTCGGATTGGTATGGGAACAGTGATATTGATATTTTTATTTATGGTGATCCTAAAGGGCTCAGAATAGTGGATTACGAATTAAAACTACATAGGGATATTCAATTGTTTATCTGTCAAAATAAAAAAGACTTGTCTAAGCTTGGGGAAGGATTAATTAGAAATATTATTAAAGGTGACATTATTAAAGGAGATATGGACTTTGTGAGGGTTGGTATAAATGCCTGAATACCTAAATCAGAAAGAAGCATTTTTGAAGTGCAAAAAAGAAGGAAGATTCATTGTAATAGAAGAAACTGATATTGAAAAGATAAAAGCTACCCTTAAAATTGCAGAAGGGGATATTGAATCAGCAAATTCTATCAAGAAAAATCTTTCAAAACAAAGTAATCAATGGAATAGCGTTTATAAATTATATTATGATGCACTGCATGAGTTAAGTGAGTCTTATTTAAGATTTGAGAAGATAAAGATTGATAAACACCAATGTTTATTTGCATATCTTTGTGAAAAACATCCAGAACTGGAGTTCAACTGGGATTTTTTTGAAAAAGTAAGAACAAAAAGGAATGGAATTAATTATTATGGTACACCAATAAGTTCTGAGGATTGGAAAGAAGTAGAGCTTCAATTTAATCTTTATATTAAAAAACTAAAGGAAGAAATCGAGAGAAAGCTAAAAACATAATTTTAGTTTAAAACTTTTTTTCCTTGGTTCTGTTTTAGCTTTTATTTCATCATATGCTCTATCCCACGTATAAGGTTTACCATCAATTACTACAATTACCTGGGTTCTTTCATCTGCTGGTAAATGTGAATAAGCTTTAAAAAACAATGCAGATAAATCAGCCATTTTAGTTCCTTTTCTTTTAATTTATTTAAAGTATAAATGCTTTTCCTATAAAAACTTTTTGTTAGCAAGGCATTAGTAGGGGGTTCAGCAAGAGCGAAGCTCAAATGCTAAAAGTAAAAACCTGTCAATAAAGTCAAGATCATATTAGAAGAGTAAAAAAGTTAAAAAATCAATATCTTTTTTTCTTCTCATAGATTAAGTAAGCTATTAATCCTATAGCTATAATCACTACTAAAATCAATATCCAGTTCAGCTTTGCAGGAGGTTCTTCTTATCTCGCTATTTCTTGCATTGTTCTGATAACATTTAGTAAGATCTTAAACTATCCGGCAGTTTATTCATCCTTTCAACCAATTCCAACTCTAAAAATATCCTTTCTTCTGTTCTTGTCTTAATATGTTTCCAATTAGTAAGTTTGTCTCTAACTTCTTCTATAAGTTTCTCTCTATATTTCATTTTATCATCAATACTCATTTTACCAATATTTGTTAAATTATCTTTTACCCTTTTCAGTTCACTAAATATATCATTTGGAGCTTTTTTCTTAACAATATGATTTCTAATTTCATTAAGCAATATTCTCAATTTTAATCCCCCAATTATCCATTCTTCCGTCGTTAGTCTAGATGGTTTGTTGAGATATGCACTAGTAAACCTATTTAGATTATTTTTTATATCATTACTCTTTACATCTATAGAACAAAGTTCATTCAATGTTTCTTCTATGTGGTTTGTTATCTCTTCCATTGAAAATTTTAGCTTTCTATACTTCAATTCAGATATTGCAATTTTCTCAAAAGAAAAGAATAAGTCATTTAAATCTTCCAGACCTACATGTTCACATAATTTAATTAAATCATATATCTGTTTTGGTACTTCTTTTAGTTTATCCGGTTTCCTTATACCAACACTTTTTTTCGCAAGAGTAAGTAATTTATCAGCTATTAGGCTTCCTTTCGAAATGACAGGCATATCAAAGTCTAACTTTAATATGAACAATTTAATATTATTAACATTCTTTACTTTATAATCACTTAATTTTTCAAATATTACATCAATCTTTACTTGTCTTGGTTGGTTAGGTGTAATCACCGAATTTATGTTAATCAAATATGTTCTGAGAGGCAGTTCTTTAGATGGTTTTTTAGGTTTATATTCTTCTGCCCCTAACTTTTCCATTATTTCATTAACCCCCTTTTTAGACATAGATGTAACTAAATC
This sequence comes from Nanobdellota archaeon, assembly GCA_018901315.1. Lineage (GTDB taxonomy): Archaea > Nanobdellota > Nanobdellia > Woesearchaeales > CG1-02-33-12 > CG1-02-33-12. The sequence continues at coordinate 9,273 of JAHIFA010000159.1, forward strand.
TAAATCAACACTAGTTCTTTGTCCTTCTAAGGGAATATAAAGTTGTGCGGCTGCTCCGCCTTTTAAAACAAAATTCTTATTCAGCTCTAATATCTTTGAAAAGGTTTTATAATCATGTATCAGCAACTCAATAAATACCTCGTTAGGAAATTGAGAATTTTTTCTAACTTTCTCTATATGATTTTTACTTAAATATTTTTTGAAATCCATTTTAGAACCTCTCTTGGCAATTCAATTTCTTCTGATAATTCTCCTAAAATTGTTATTATTTCCTTATCTACTTTTCTATCATGTGCATAGTTTACCAGCATTGAAAAATTAATTAAATTATTGTGTATTAATACTTTTAAGATTTCCTTTAAATCAGTTTCAAAGTAGGGTATTTTTTCTCTGGTTATTTCAAAAAAAAGATCA
>JAHIFA010000015.1 GCA_018901315.1 Nanobdellota archaeon
ATCTTCTACATAATTTAAAAAATTATGCAAGGATTCGAAATGTGAAATCTCTCCATTATTTTTTGTAAATTCATGACCTGGTATTGTTTGTGTTGAAATTTCATCTACAATAATCCCCTCATTTTTTAAGGCAGAGGATAAATCTATCTGAACTTTTGCAACACCACTTTTTCTGCTACGATGCAACCCCAAAAATAAAACTTTCATGAAATAGTATAATTTTAATGGTTATATAAATATTTCTATTGTAAAGTAACAAATTATAAAAAAAACCATCAAAAACTTTATATATCACAATTATTTCTTTAGAATTATGAGGGATGACCAATATATTAACTTGGGGATGATTGCCTTGGCTAATCTTATTTCTGTCATTATCATTATTTAAGAATGCCGGCTTTAGTTTTTAAGCTGGCAAATGGAGTTTAAAGATAGAAATAAATATAAACAAATAAAAAAAATCAAGGTAAATGAGGCAAAAATGGACAAAAAATATGATTTTGGGAAAATAGAGAAAGAGATATTGCTGTTTTGGAGGAAAAACAAGAAGCTTATCTATGATTCTTTTCAGGAAAATAAGGGAGATAAAAAGCCATTATTCTCATGGCTTGAGGGGCCGCCAACTGCAAATGCTCCTCCTGGGCTTCACCATGTTGAGGCAAGGGTTTCAAAGGACTTGGTTTGCAGATATAATTTTATGAGGGGCTTTGCAGTCCCAAGAAAGGGAGGATGGGACTGCCATGGTCTGCCAGTTGAAATCCAGGTTCAGAAAAAACTCAAGCTTAAAACAAAAAAAGACATTTACAAATTTGGGGTTGAGAAATTTATTAATATATGCAAAAAAGATGTTTTCTCATTTGTAAAGGAATGGTCTGATATGACCGAGCGCATGGGATTCTGGGTTGATTTGGATAATCCTTATGTTACCATGGAAAAAAACTACATGGAAAGCGAGTGGTGGGCACTGAAAAAGCTGTTTGATAAAGGACTTATCTATAAAGGCTATAAGGTTGTTCCTTACAGTGTTGGTTGCGAAAGCCCATTATCAAGCCACGAAGTAGCACTTGGCTATCAAGATATTATAGAGGATACAGTAACTATTAGGTTTGAGGCAAAAGAGGATATTTACAAAAAATTTCCAGAGCTTGAAAAAAACAAGAAACTATATTATTTGGTCTGGACAACAACACCATGGACACTCCCAAGCAATCTTGCAATTGCAGTTAAGGATGATATAGATTATATAATTGTAGAAACAGGTTTTTCAGAAAAGAAAAAACAAAAAGTCTATTATATTATTGCAAAAGACCTGCTGGAAAGATATTTTCCTGATAAAAACAACAGAAAAATAATAAAAACAATAAAAGGAAAAGAGCTTGAAAATCTTGGATATAAACCTTTGTTTGATTATTTTAAAGATAAGGTTAAGAATTCATTTAAATTTATTCTTGCTGACTTTGTAACAACAGAAGAAGGCACTGGCCTTGTTCACCAGGCACCAGCTTTTGGTGAGGATGACTTCAATATCTGCAGGGAAAAAGGGATTGGTTTTGTCAATCCAGTTGACCTTGAGGGCAAGTTTACTAAAGAAGTTAATGATTATAATGAAAGGTTTGTAAAGGACTGTGATTCAGATATAATAAAGAGGCTTGATAAAGAAGGAAAACTATTTGTAACATATAAAGTTAAGCATACATATCCTTTCTGCTGGAGAACTGGCTGCCCATTGATTTATTATGCAATGAATGCATGGTTTATCTCTGTTTCAAAGTTCAGGCATAAGCTAGTTGAAAATAACAATAAGATTAATTGGTATCCTGAAAGCTTTAAGCAGGGAAGGTTTGGAAACTGGATTTCAGAGGCAAAGGACTGGGCTTTATCAAGAAACAAGTTTTGGGGAACACCATTAAACATATGGGTTTGCGAAGATGAAAAATGCAATCACATGGAAGCAATAGGAAGCATAAAAGAGCTTAAGGAAAAAACAGGTGTTGAGGTTGATGACTTGCATATTGGCTCTGTTGACCCATTGACATATAAATGCCCAAAATGCGGCAAAATAATGAAAAGAACCCCTGAGGTAATTGACTGCTGGTTTGATTCAGGGGCAGCGCAGTTTGCGCAATTTCATTATCCATTTGAAAACAAAGAATTGTTTGAAAAGAGATTTCCTTATAATTTTATCTCTGAGTCAATTGACCAGACAAGAGGATGGTTTTACACACTGCATGTTTTATCAACACTTTTGTTTGATGATTTAAGTTACAGGAATGTTCCGGTTACAGGGCTTTTGTGCGATGAAAACGGAGAAAAAATGTCCAAATCCAAGGGGAATATATTATACCCAAATGATGTTTTTGACAAAAGAGGCGTGGATTCTGTAAGACTGCTTATGTGCTCTTATCCTCTTGGAAATAATGTTAAGGTTGGACTTTCTGTATTTGATGATGTGATAACTCCTTTTTTTAATATACTCTGGAATTCATATTATTATGCTGCAACTTACATCAATAACCTTAAGCTTAATGGTGTAAAAAATGCTGATGTTGAAAAAGTAGAGGATAAGTGGATTATGTCAAGAATAAATTCAACTATAAATGATGTTGATGAAAGCATGAAAAAATATGATTATGCTCATGCAACAGAATCAATAAGAAATTTTGTTGTAAATGATTTTTCAAGAACCTACATTAAGATTATAAGGGACAGGACACAGGAAGAAGATAAAGAGCTTGCATTTACTTTTAGATATGTTTTTGACAGGCTAGTAAAGGTAATGGCTCCATTCACGCCATTTATTTCAGAGCATATTTATCAGGAATTCATGAAAGGAAAACCCTGGAGTGTTCATTTTGAAAATTGGCCAAAGCACGAAAAAATAGACAAAAAGCTTGAGCAGGAGTTTCTGTTTGCTTCTGATATAATACAGGCAATTTTTGCAGCAAGG
>JAHIFA010000160.1 GCA_018901315.1 Nanobdellota archaeon
TGACTGGCTAACCAGCCAATTGCCATTAAGATAATTTTTTCATCTTTCCTCAAAGTATTTTTTAGTTGAGTCAATGTTATTTCCTTGTTTAATCCTGCATTAAACACTTGTTCTATGGCAATACCCATATCTGATTGGTAGTCTCTATCTTTTTTTGTGTTCAACAATTCATCCAGAAGATTATTAAGATTGACTGAAGCAACAGCTATCCTTTTGTCAGCAGCCCCATAGTATATATAGAGTTTTCCTTCAAAAATAGCTGTACCTGTTGGAAAAACAACATTATTAACATCTCCTAACTTTTCGTATCCCTCAGTTGGAGAGAATAATGGCTTATTTAAATGCCCAATAACTTTACATGGATCTTTCTTATCAAGGAGAGCTGCACTAGCATGATATATCTTCCCATTATTAGAATCCTCAACTGAATGGTATATCATAAGCCACCCCTTATCGGTTTCTATAACAGGAGCACCCCCGCCTATATTTCTTGACTCATACCCATGTTTAGGCTCAAGTACAATAAAATCACCTAATTTTTGTAAATATTTTTTCCAATAATCTAAAGTTAAATCCTTAAAATCATCAAAATACATAATCTGGATATCCGGCAATATTCTGTGAATTAGCGCAAACTTATTGTTAATCTTTTTAGGAAGGATGAATACATCTTTTTCCCATAAGAGCACATCCTTTCCAACAATATCCTTATAATAAGATTCAAAGAAAAAATATCTTTCCTTTAGCTTTGATGAGCGAAAAATATCCTCTGCTTCATCATATGTCATCTTAGGGCTTATAGTCCCTTGCTTTTTCCATTGTTTAAGGTCTTTACTAGTTGCATATGCTGTCAAGACATTTTTTCCATCAAAGGCCGAATAAAAGAGATAATAAACTCCATCAAGAAAAACTATTCTTGGATCTTCTACACCCTGTTTTTCATAATCAAATTCTGAAAACAAAACAGGTGTTTTTTTCCTTTCTACAACAGTCAAAGGTCCTTCTAATTTGCAATAACCAATGCTAGAATAATTTCCTTGTCTTACAGCCCTATAGAACATATGAAGGGTGTTTCCCTGTTGTACAACTGCAGGATTTAACACTGCTTGGTTTTCAAATTCTAATTCCGTTGATTCAAGGATAACACCCTCTTTTTTTACTATCACCATTATAATGATGTAACCTTCATTGATTTATAAACCTTCTTGTATACAAACTGTTTGTGTATTTATAGCTCAAAATAAACTAAAAGAATAAACTCTATAATATGCTTTGTGGCTTAAAACAACCAATCCCAAAAAGTTACCCTAAAACATACATAATCCGTGCGGGGCTAAATTTCATGTTAATAAAAAGGGCAAACATATCAAAAAATATATGGGTGCATCGCTAAATATGAAAATATTTAAAGGTGAATGATAATCAAATACTATGGCAGAAAAAAATATAGATTTTTTTAATGAAAATGAGGAATTTGTTTTGACAGCAGCCATAACTACAAAACAAGGAGTAAATAGTAATCTGTACATTAAAGCAGTTTATATTTTTATTGTTAATAAGAAAAAGGAAATTTTGATTCAAAGAAAAAGAGAAGATCACACTAAATTAAATCGTTGGGAAATTCCAAGTGGGCATGTTGGCTCTAAAGAATCTTATGAAGGGGGTGCTAAAAGAGAATTAAAAGAAGAAACAGGAATTGTAGTGCCACTTAGTTATATAAAAACTATAAAAATAGAAAGACCAAATGAATTTGATGCTTTTTATATAGGATATTCAAACCTTTTACCAAACCCAAAAGATAATCATGAGGTTGATGCATTTGAATTTATAAGTTTTGATAATTTAATTACTGAAATAGAAAAGAATGTTAGGCTTTTCGCTCCTCAAATGGTTAAATTTTTGAAAGATCATAGAGGATATTTTAGAAAGAAATATCTTTTATAAGTTTGGTTTTGTTGAAATATTCGTTTAGAACTAGTCCCAAAAATTCGCCATAGAAGGTATATAATCCGTGCGGGGCTAATTTTTCTTAAGAAATGGTCCAAGAGTTCATAAGAAAAAATGAAATTAAATAACAAAAGATTGTTGGAAGCTAAAAGACTTGACAAAGGGGATAATGCTGCCGATGTAAAAGAATTATTAAGTGTGTTAAATGAAGGCGTTATCTTAGAAATTGGGTGTGGAACTGCTACAATAATAGAAAGCTTATCAACTCATCTTAATAATTCAAAATTTTATGGAATTGATATAGAATCATATTTTATACAAAGAGCAAAAAACAAAAAAATCCAAAATGCAGAGTTTCTTGTTGCAAATGCAACAAAAAGAATTTTTAAAGCTAACTCTTTTGATACAGTTATTTTCAGAGATAGTCTTCATGAGATTAGAGAAAAAGAAGGTAAAAAGGGAGTTTTTTTGGCTTTAAATAATGCATATTCTTATTTAAAAGAAGGTGGTTCTTTGATTATTAGGGATGGATTAACCCCTAATCAAAAAAAGATTGAATTTATACTTGCAA
>JAHIFA010000016.1 GCA_018901315.1 Nanobdellota archaeon
ATCAAGGTGAAATATCTGACGGACTTGTTAAAGATTTAAAACTTGTAGCACGAAAAGATGAAGATTGGAGAATCAAAGAACTTGCCTCTTCAATGATTAGAAGCTATAAAGCAAATGGTGATTTTAGTTCTGTAAAAGTCTATCAGCCAAAGAAATAAGCTTTCGGTTCTTTTTTTAGTTCCCCTTCCCTTTCTATTAATTAGACATTCTCAAAAATTGAGCATAGTAGATATTAAAGAAAAGTTTAAAATAAAGAATGCATAGAATTACTTTCTTGCTTTTTCTACTTTGCCATGTAATAGGCCATTTAAAGACTGGTCATTAACCTTTGTTACGCACCATCTCACGCCGCCGATGTCTCCCTTGGCCCTGCCCATCTTTCCGCCTATGCATTCTATCATGACTTCATCATGCTCATCAACAAGCTTTGTTGCTCCATCGCCTGGCAGAAATGCAGTTACCTGCTTTCCATTCTTTATCAGCTGGACCCTCACACATTTTCTCATAGCAGAGTTTGGCTGTTTTGCCTCTAACTGAACCTTTTCAAGGACAATTCCCTTTGCCTGGGAAGAGCCGCCCAATGGGTCAGATTTTTTCTTGAGGTTAAGAGTCCTGCGGGTATATTTCTTGCTGTTCCACCTAAATGTATGCCTTCTCTTCTTGAGCTTTTTTCCAGCATTTATTCCAGATGATTTCTTTCCCATTTTCAGATAACCTTTATTTCTTTTATATCAAAATATCTTTTGACAGTCTCTTCATAATTTCTTAGGTTTTGCCCGTTTCTTCCTATTAAGAGGCCTTTTGTTTTTGTATCTGGCCCAACAATTGTAACAACATCACCATCAACTTTTATTTCCTTTCCAATTAAAGGGCGGATGATATTTGCAACAAATGTTTCAAGATGGGGATTAAATTCTACTATTTTAATCTTTCTATTTAATTTTTCTTTAATATTCCTTACATTAACCCCTTTTTTGCCAATTGCCTTTGCTATCTGGTTTTCCTCAACCACAAAAACCAAGAGTGAATTTTTATCAACAAAGCAGTCCTTTAACCTTGCCTTTGTCAGGCTCTCAAAAAAAGACATGAACTTCATAAGATTTAGGTCATACTTTATCTTCATTGTTATTCCTTTAACACACCAAGCATAGAGATAGAATATTGCTTTTTGCAGGTTACACCTAATTCATCATTTGGCTGATTTAAAATTATAACTGGAATTTTTAAGAGCTTGGAATAATATTCCAGATCCTTTTTTGAAATTGCATTGCAGTTTGATGCGATATAAATTTTTTCAAGCTTGTTAAGCTTTAAATTCTTCATTACAACCTTTGTTCCAATAATAATTTTCCTTGTTTTTAAGTCTTTTTTTATATCACTTAATAATTGTTTTTTAGCCATTTTAACTCCTCTTAACCTTTGTTACCAGGCCAGGCAATCCTGTTCCAACAGGAACTGGCTGATTGAGCATAACATTTTCAACAACTGAGCTAAGGTTATCGACCTCACCAATAAGGCTTGCATTAAAAATGTGTTTTATTGGCGTCTCAAAAGATGCTCTTGCAAGAACGCTTGATTTTTCCTTTACAACACCATACCTTGTTACACCTTTTACTGTGCCTGTAGCGCACATTGTATCAGCGACGAGCATAAGATGCCTTATGTCAACATTCAAGCCCTGGTTTTCTATAACCTTATAAACCTCATTTATTATTACCTGCCTTGCTGCTTCCACACCAAGAATACTTGCTATCTCAAATACACTATTTGAGATTGTCCTTGTTTTATCAACAAAGTCCAGCTCTAAAATCTTTTTAAGATTTGTTCCTGCTGTTATTATTAAAAATTCATTACCTTTCTTAATTGGCAGTACTTGTGTTATGCCTTTTATCCCCTGCACATAAATTTCCTTAATTCTTTCTTTTGTCTTAAACAGCTGGTTAAGTTCTTTTTCCTTTTCATTAAGTTTTAATGTAATAACATCTCCTTTTTTTGAAAGAGCAAGTTCCTTAAAATTAGCCTTTATGCTTTTTTGAATTGCCGGGTAATCAACGCTAATCTCCTGCATCTTTTTTTCATCAAGCTTTACCTCAATTTTTGATTCAGCTACATCAACAACAAATTCAGAAACAATTTCCTTAAGTGTTGTTTCCTTTATTGATAAAGCCAGTTTCTTTATATCCTTGCCCTGATTATATGGTTTTTTTAAATAAATCTCTGTCATTGGCGTGCTTATATTTTTTTTGCCATCCAGTATCTCAATGATTCTTGGAAGACCCATTGTAACGTTCATCTCTGCAACACCTGCAAAGTGGAAGGTATTTAAAGTCATCTGGGTTCCAGGCTCGCCAATAGATTCTGCAGCAACAAGCCCCACAGACTCCCCTGGCTGAACCAGCATTTTATTATATTCTATAGTTGTTTCTTCGAGGATTTTCTTCAACTTTGCCTCGCTTATTTTCTTAGGCAGTTTTTCTTTAAGGTCGTTTATTACCTTTAAAGGCAGCTCTTCTTCATATTTTTTAAATAAATTATTCATCAAATTTCACCAATTATTCTATTACGGACTTAATTATATTTTTAACATTAAGTATTCCGCCATCAGACTTTGAAACATCTATTCTATCTTCTCCATACTCAAACTGTATAATTTTTCTGCTTGAATCCCTGACAGTATTATCATATTCAACTTTCAAATCCTGCAATGCATTTGCTAATCTCCTGTACAAATAACCCGATTTGGGTGTTCTCAGTGCAGTATCCATAAGACTGTCTCTTCCAGTCATAGATGCAAAGAAGAATTCCCTCGGGTTTAGCCCTTTCTTGAACCCATCTGCTATGAAACCATGTGCTTCAGGACCAAGATCTCCTTTTTTGAAGCATGATAACGTTCTTTCATTATAGCCCTTTTCTATTCTTTTGCCTCTCATAGCCTGCTGACCAACACAGGCAGCCATTTGTGCCAGGTTAAGCAGATTTCCTCTTGCTCCCGAATCTGCCATTATCATCATATGTGTTTCCTTATTTGAATAATCAGAAACAATCTCTCCTGTTTCATTTCTTGCTTTGTTTAATAATTCCAATATCTTCAATTCAAGTGTTTCCTTTAATGTCCTGCCAGGGAATGCCTGTAATGTACCATCATGATATCCCTTGGTTAATACCTCAACATTTCCCCTTGCTTTTGCAAGAGTATCATTTATTTTGTTTATTGCTTCTTGTGGAAGGTCGGCATCTGATATTCCTATTGTAAATCCCCTTTTAATCAGGACTGCTGTGCCTAACCTGAATATTGCTTCTATTATTGTTATTGCCTCTGCTTCCCCATACTTTTTGTGTATGTTCCTCAGCATAAGGCCCTTTCCCCCTCCAATGTTTGCACTGTCTATAACGCCCTCTATCAGTTTTCCATTCTTAATTATCACTGCCTCCCCAGATTTTGATTTTCCTATAAAATTAAAGTCAGGAGGCATCAGGACGCCGAATACCTCTTTTCCGCTTACAATATCTTTTTTACTTAATGTGGAGAAGTCTGTTATTCCTGCAGATAACAAAAGGTCAATAGCATCCCTTCTTGAATATGCGCCTTCTTTAGTAAGCAGGTAATTTCCTGAGATTGCATCTTGTATTGCTCCAATAATGCTTAATCCATATCTTGGAGATATAAGCTGCGTCTGTACCATCATAAGGGTTTCAGCTTCTGCCCTTGCCTCTTCTGTCTGGGGAATATGCAAATTCATTTCATCTCCATCATAATCTGCATTATATGGATGGGCAACTGTAGGATTAATCCTGAATGTTTTTCCTGGAAGAACTCTAACCTTATGGCACATCATAGACATTCTGTGCAAAGATGGCTGCCTGTTGAATATTGCTATATCACCATCAATTAAATGCCTTTCAACTACATACCCTAGCTTAATTTCTTCAATTAATTGTTCCCTTGTTTCATCAGTTATCTTCTTCTTCTTACCATCAGGTCTTGCTATATAATTAGCCCCGGGGTAATTGTTTGGGCCCGTTTTAACAAATCCCTTAAGATATTCTATGTTCCACTCATTAACCCTTTCAGGGAGAGTAAGCTTCATTGCTATAACTTTTGGTACACCAACCTCATTTAAGCTAAGCATTGGATCAGGGCTTATGACAGTTCTTGCTGAAAAATTAGTTCTTTTGCCAGCGAGGTTGTGCCTTATCCTTCCCTGCTTGCTTTTTATTCTCTCTGTTATTGTTTTTAATGGGTCGCCTGAACGATGCCTTGCAGGCGGAAGTTGAGCAATGTTATTATCAAAGAATGTTGTAATATGATATTGTAATAAGTCCCATAAATCTTCTATGATAATCTCGGGTGCTCCTGCATTTATATTTTCAAACAGCCTTTGATTTATTCTAACAATATCTCCTAACTTATGAGTTAAATCATCCTCGCTCCTTTCACCACTTTCCAAAGTTATAGAAGGCCTCATTGTAACAGGGGGTATAGAAAGAATTGTCAAGACCATCCACTCCGGCCTTATTGATTTAGGGTTTAAGCCAAATACCTCACAATCATCATCAGTTATCTTTTCAAGCCTGGTTCTTACTTCTATAGGAGATATCCTTTTTTCATTCTCAAGAAAGGTTGTTGGCTTTTCCAAGGTAATTTTTTGCTGCCTGCTTTTGCAGTAAGGGCATTTATTTATTGTTTTAAGATTTTTGATTATTTCTTTAATTTTTATTCTCCTTTCTTCTGGGCTTGATTCATTTTCGATGCTTTTTAACTCACCCATATAATCCTGGATTTTATTCTGTGGGATAAGTATTCTTCCGCACTCCCTGCATGTGCACCTCAATAAGTCATATATCACATTAATAAACTTGATGTGCATTACTGGCCTTGCTAAAGATATATAGCCAAAGTGGCCAGAGCATTCCTTGAGTTTTGCGCCGCATGTTTTGCATCTAAGGCCCGGATCTATAACACCCAACCTTGAGTCCATTAAACCGCCATCAACTGGATAGCCTTCCTTATCATAAAGCTCAGGAGTCACTATTTTGGCAGAAGCCATTTTCTTGATTATGCCCGGGCTCAAAATACTAAAAGCAATACTTTCAACCTTTTTAAAAACTGCAATTTCGTTATCTTCCATTTTCAATATTTATTTTTTAATATTAGTTTTGGATGTACTGTTAATGATTTTAGCTCATCAAGCAACAGCTTGAAAGCATAACTCACTTCAATAAAATTTATTTCCGCATTATCGCCGCACACCAAGCAGTATAGTCTATTCTTAAATGTATCGTGCACTGCCACCATTCCGCACTCTTCACAAATCGGAACTATTGTCCTGTCTGCATCAAACCTTTCCTTTAGCAATAGGGATGCACCATGAGCAACAAATGTATCTTTTTCCATCTCTCCTAAACGCAGGCCACCCTCTTTTGCCCTGCCTTCTGTTGGCTGCCTTGTCAAAAGCTGTATTGGGCCCCTTGCCCTTGCATGTATCTTATTAGCGACCATGTGCCTTAATTTCATATAATAAATATTTCCAATGTAAATCTTTGCTTCCAGCTGCTCTCCTGTGGTGCCATTATACATTGTTTCAACACCATTCTCCCTGAATCCCAATGATAATAGTTCTTTTCTTAGCATTTCCTCTGGCTCAACATCAAATAATGTTCCGTCTATATACCTTGATGATAATGCGCCAACCTTTCCGCCAATCAATTCTATAAGATGTGAAATAGTCATTCTTGAGGGGATACCATGTGGTGAGAATATGAGGTCTGGCGTAATTCCAGATGCTGTGAAAGGCATGTCTGCCTGGTCAACTATCAGTCCAACAACACCCTTCTGTCCGTGCCTCGATGTAAATTTATCACCTATTTCCGGAATTCTCTGATCCCTTATTTTTACCTGAATCAACCTGTTTCCTTCACTGTTTTCTGTTATTAAAACAAAATCAATAATTCCTTCTTCTCCATGTTTTAATGCCTTAGAACTTTCACGCCTGCTGCTTGGTGCAAAATTATATTGGTCCATAGAGCTTAAAAATCTTGGTGGGCTTGTTTTGCCGATGATAACATCCCCTTCTGCAACATTTGCTTCTTGGAAGATAATGCCATCTTTTTCCAATAATCTGTAATCCTTTTCACTCTTATACCCTTTTACATCTTTGTCAGGTATTGATACTTCGTCAGTCAGGCCGCCGGAGTATCTCAGCTCTTCAGCTATTAATGGCCGGTAGTATGTTGACCTTCCAAGTCCGCGATCAATTGAAGCCCTGTTTAAAACTACTGCATCATCAACATTATATCCTTTGTAACTCATAATTGCAACTACCATATTTTGTCCTGAAGGGTGATTATTATAATTAGAAATATCATGCATGACAGACTGAACTAAGGGCATCTGTGGGTAATGCAATATATTAATGTCCATATCAATCCTTATTGGGAAATTTATTGCATACATTCCAAGTGCCTGCTTTTGATTTTTAGAGCCAATGCTTATTCTTGCACCTGGGCTGAAGTTTGCATAAGGCACTAATGAGGTGCACAAGCCAACCATTGCCATTGGTGCAATCTCCAGGTGGGTATGCTCTTTTGTTAGTTCCCCTATTAAGAATGCAACAAAGGCATTTTCCTCTTCAGCTGCATCAAGATACTCAATAACGCCCTGCTTTACAAGGTCAGAAAATAAAATTTCATTGTTTTGCAATTTTTTAATATGAGCTTCTGTTAAAAGAGGCTGTCCATTCTTTACAACAATCAATGGCCTCCTAAGCCTTCCCTTGTCATCATTCATTTGAATATTGCCTGCTGTTTTGTCATAATATACATTCAAATTATCTAAAACATTTCCTTTTATTCTTCCCTCTCTTATTTTATTAACAAACTCGTCAGGATTCTCTACTGTTCCAATAAATTTTCCATTTAGATATGCTTCGCTCATTTTACTTTAATACCTTTAGGCCAAAGCCTTTTAGTGATTTTATTGTTTCTTCTTCTTTAATACTAGGTGTAGGCGAAATATTTGAAAGCAATGCAAGATTTTTCTTAAGCCCTATATTTGTTCCTTCGGGGGTTTCAACAGGACATAGCCTTCCAAGATGGGTACTATGGAGTTCTCTTGCCTCAAAATTTTCCTGTGTTGCGGACAATGGGCTTACAACTCTCTGCAGGTGCGACATCATATCAAGGAAATTCAGGCGCTGTATTCTCTGGCTTACACCCTTTCTTCCTCCAACCCAATGGCCAGTTGCCATTGATGAATAAATTCTTGATGTCAGCAGCTTTTCTCTTATAATAACCTTTACAGACGGGAATTTACCTCTTTTTACGATTCTTTGAAAGTTATATAACAGGTCATTTACTAATATGCTAAAATTAACTCTTATCAAATCTGCCAAAAGATCGCCACTCATCTTAATTTTTTTGTTCATGTAATGATCTTTATCATCAACGTTCATTTCTCCTCTTGAAACAAGTATAAATTTCTTTATTAGCTTGCATAAATTATGCGCTTTTTGAAGCCTATCTTTTTTATCAATGCTTATATGTGGCATGAGATATTTGTCTATAATTTCCTGCGTTCTCTCAATCCTTACCTCTTTTGATTGTGTTATACCAGACTTTTTTGCAATATAATCAATTGCATCTTCCTGCGTTTTTATGTCAACACACTCATACAGGTTTATAAACATTTCATCATAGTTATCTTCTGAAACAGCCCTCATTATTTCTTCATCTTTCATGAGGCCCAATGCCTTGATTGCAATAACAATTGGTATTCTTTTGATTCTTGTAAAACTTAAATATATTATACCATCTTTCATCCTCTCAATGGTGTGAGGTATCTTGAAAGAGCCCCTTTCTGAAAAAAGTTTTCCAACATATTCACTCGGTCCTGTTTTTGTTTTTTCAACCAAGAACCTGTTTGCAGCAAGATCTTCTATGTTAACAAGCACTTTCTCGCTTCCATTTATTATAAAATATCCACCGGGGTCATCAGGATCTTCTCCCTTCTCTATTAATCCATCTCTGTCTAGTTTATTAAGATGGCAGTATTTTGACCTAAGCATGATTGGAAGATTGCCAATCTGTGCTTTATTCACAGATTCCCTTTTTTGCCCGTTAATGTGCGCAGATACATCAACAAAAATAGGAGCAGCATATGTCATCTTCCTAAGCCTGGCTTCTGATGGGAATATATTTCTTTTTGAGCCGTCTGCTTCAATTATTGTTGGCTCTTCAATCCATATTCTATCAAACCTTATTTTATATGTATCAACATTAGGAGGTATAATTGTTGGCTCAACTTCTTTATTTTCATCGATAATTTTTTGCAGTTCAAATTCAACAAAATTATTAAAAGATCCAATATTAGACCTGATAATGCTATTTTCCTGAAAGTATTTTTGTATCAATATTTTTGATGTTTTATTCATTTGTAACGACCCTATAATATATAGATGTGCCTGCTGTTGGGCTATTTCTTATTATTTTTATAACATCGCCTGATTTTACACTCAGTTTTTCAATTGCAGAATCTGTTAGTAATATTTTTGGCAAGTCATTCAGTGTAATATTGTATTTTTCAAGCAATTCCTGAATTTCCTGTTTGGTTAATTTAGAATGTTCGGGGACAAGTATATGCTTTCTGATATCTATGTTTTTCATCTTTATCCTCATTTTTGAGTATTATTATGGGCCGGACGAGATTCGGACTCGCGACCACCTGATTAAAAGTCAGATGCTCTACCAGGCTGAGCTACCGGCCCAAGTGCTAAAATCAGAATCAAGTTCTGTTTAAGCAACGCCCTGGCCGGGATTTTCAGTATTAAATGCCTTTGAACCCGAGTCGAAGCCTCGACAGGGCTTCATGATAGCCGAACTACACCACCAGGGCATTATAGTTCTTAATAAATAGCATAAATCCTTCTTAAATCTTAAAAAGCCTTATTCGGCCTGTAAAAGACTAAAGAAAGATTATACCATCATCAGTTTCTGTCATTTTTTCAATATATAAAGCTTTCGCAGAAAATTGAAATTTTGATATATAGTCTTTGATGAAAAATATAAACATTTATATTTTTTTGGTTAGTTCCTTATTTATCAAAAATTGTAAGAATACTATGAACTTCAGTCAACAGTATTTATTTAAAACAGTGAAGAAATGAAAATAATAATAACAGAAAGATCAGAAAACGAAAGAGATAGCGAAATAGTAAAGTGTTTGGGAATAATATGTCCTGCATGTAACAAACAAATTTACTTCAAGCTTTCTATGCTGGATTATTGCAGTGCTTTATATTGCTTTTACTGCCATAATCGTTTTGATGCAAATGAAATTTCTAAGTCAGTAGAAAGTTTTATTTCCAAATAAGCTTTAAAAGAATACTCCCCGCTGCCAGATTCGAACCAGCAACCTTCCGGTAACAGCTGTCTGCATTTCATCCATTCTCAAACGAGATAGTCGGGCAGAATCTACAGCCGAACGCTCTAGCCGTTGAGCTAAGCGGGGATTAAAGAAGAGAAAATTATTTTATTTATATAGCTTTTGTTTTCAAATTAAAAAAAGAACTATTTAATAGAAAGGCTTACACTGTTTGAGTGTGTAATAACATCCTTTCCTTTTTCATTCTCATACTTGATAACTGCAGGTGGCAGTTTAAACCCTCCAAGTATGCCTAACTTTGATTTTATTTTGTAGGTTATTATCCTTTCCTCATATTTTTCAAGAACCTCTATGTTCCACTTAATAATATTGCTGCTTTTCTCGTGAGATATAATCTTATCTGGCTTAAGAGTTCCTATCTGGAATTCTCTTTCTATATCTGCAATATTTGGAACACGATCAATTATTACAACATTCTTAATTACCCTTGATGTTATGTTCTTTACATTCATCATAATCTTCATATTGATTATTCCACCATCTTTTGTATTCAAGACCACTGCCTGTTTCTTTACTACTATTGGGCTTCTGAATACATAATATAATATTGTCAAAATTATTGCAATAGTTATAATAGCAACCAATGGCCTAAAATTTTTAACAACAATTATTTCTGTTTTTGCACCTGGCTTTAAATCAACATCCAATGCCCTGTATCTTTTTCCGTCCTCTTTCAAAACATATGTTTTTGGATTTGTTGATGTTACAATGTCTTTAAAGAATCCCATCTCTATCTTGAGAGTTTCCTGCTTTCTTATATTTCCGTCATTTGTGTATGTTATCTTTTTCTCTGTTTTCAGGAATGATTTTTCTAATTCTGATGATTCTATAATGTCTGAGTAAGCTATTATCTCAATTGGTATGTCCTCTATAGTTCTTATGCTGTTTCCATCAACATAAAGATTGAATGTTACCGTATCTTTTTTTGGCGGTTCCAGAGGGTCAAGAGAATATGTTACAATAATAGTTTTTTCTTCTAACGGCCCAATAGAGGTTATTACCTCTTTGTTTATAACAATGCTTGACAGCTTTATTTTCATCTCTGTGATATTAAGATTATTTCTATTTCTCAAATCAATTGTTATCCTGATAACCTCTCTGGAGTCTACCTTTTCAGGAATACTGACCTCGGCTGTTACTGTTGGTGGATATTCTCCTGCAAGCTTGCCTGATTTTAAATAAATTGGAGCATATATCTTTTCTGATAGGTTTGTTTTAAGTGATTTTACTATAACTGGAATTCTGTATAAGCTAGGTGGCATTTCAGAAACAGCCATTATCAAAACATTTATTTTTTTGGTTTCACCTTTATTTATTGTTAAGTAAGAATCCTTTGGCGGAATTATTTGAATGCTCCACTTTGGATTGATTCCAAAGCTTATTTTAAATTGGTCATTAAAACCTTGATTGTTTGTTATGGAAACATAGACTTCTGCTGGCTCCATGTAAACTACCTTATCTTTAACGGCCTCATAATTCACTGAAAATTCTGATAATGCAGAGGCAAGTGAGATACTTAATAAAGATACAATAAGTAACAAGAAAAATGCTTTTTTAGGCCAATTCATTCACTACCACCACTTATTTATTAAATAGGGCATTTATATATAAATGTTTCTAAAGTTTACGGAACTGCTAAGAATTTCAAAGCACTTGCGAGCTAAGGGGATTTGACTTTTAACCAAAATCCTCTATGCGTGCCAGCTTAGCAAGAAGATATGGGGCCGCCGAGACTTCCGAGCTAGTTGCGAACTCTAATTTTTGCGAGCGAAGCGAGCTCGGTGGGCTTGCTGTTAGGCAATGCCCGCCATGCGTGCCAGCTTAGCAAGAAGCTGTTCGAACTCGGGTTACCAGCTTTCCGGAAAACTCCCCGAGCTGGAATGATAGCCAGACTACACTACGGCCCCAATTATAAAGAAAAATAAGGAAGACATATTAAATCTTTTTGATTTCAGATAGAAACAACAGAGCTTATGTGTTCGTTTTTGTTTATCCTCATGATATTGTTGACAAAGCTTTCTATCTTGCTTTCATGAGACACAATGATTGACTGCTTTACGTTCAGCTGGTCAAACACAGCCTTGACCTTATCAAGCTGGTCTGTTGAAAAGCCATCTGTCGGCTCATCAAGAATTATGAGGTCTTTTGTTTTTATTCCCCCAATAATATTGTTTATAACCTTATTAAGTGCAAGCCTGTAAGCTAAAGCAAGCGATGTTCTCTCCCCCCCGCTAAGATATTCAATGCTTGTTTCATAATCATTCTGCTCTATTATTGGAGTAAATTCATCATCAAGCCTTACGCTGATATTCTCTTCTTCCATTAAAATATTGAACCAATCCTTAAAGAGCTCATTGAACTCATGATAAACCCTTGACATAATCTGCCTTTCCATTACTGACATAAGCTTTATGAAATAATTATCAAGCCAGTTCCTCATTTGTTTAAGGTAATTAATTTTTTTCTTGATTCTTAATTTTTCATCTATCTCTTTTTCCAATCCTTTAATTGCTTTGTTAATTCCCTCTGCTTCATTGTCAAGCTGTGCTTTTTTTATTGCCAAAAGGGTTTCATCTGAGATTGCCTTTTCAAGCTCTTCTTTCACTCTCTTGTATTTTTCTTCTATCCTATTAAACTTTTTTATCTTATCATTAAGTTCTATCTTTAAATTATTTATTTCTCCAACATCTTTTTTTAACAATGCAATACTTTTTAAGATTTCCCCCATATTTTTATTTTTTTCATCCCTAAGATTCACCAGGTTCTGCTTTTCATTTAACATAGTATTTGCTTTACGAATTTTTTTAAGCAAATCCTTTGATTCAAAAATCTTATTTTTTATTTCATCTAAATTTTTTGCAGTTATAGAATCAAGCTCTTTCCTAATTTTATCCTCATCTAGACCCAACTTATTGAGTGATTTTTGTTTTTCAATAATCCCTTTACCAAGTTGCTCAAACCCTTTTATTTCAATTTTTAATATATCAACTGTTTTTTCTTTCTGCAGCAGGCTTTCTAGTTTTATATTTAAATTCTTGAGATTATCATTAAGCTCATTTTTTCTTTTATTTTCTTTTTTTAAAATTTCAATACATTCTTTTACTTTTTTATCCTCAAGATCATCAATGTATCTTTTATGCTCTGCTGTTAATTCCTGTGAGCATGTAGGGCATTTATCTGATTTTAGAATATCCTTTCTTATTTTTTCTGATTTTTCTTTATTAACCTCTTTTTCATTAATTACTAAACTTATTTTTTTAATCTCATCTTCTGCCTCATTAATCTTTTTCTTAATACTTTCTTTTTTATTCAATTCCTCTTGAAGCTGGTCGAGCATGCTTTTCTTTAGAATAAGATTCTTGGACTCTTCTGACTTTTCTGATATTTCTTCCTGAAACTCTTTTTTTCTTTTTTGCAGTGAATTGCTTTTTTCAGTCAATTCAACTTTCTTCTGCATTAAATAATTATATTCATTCTCTCTTTTTACTACTGATTTTCCACTTCTGATTCATTTTCTTTTAATATATCTATTTTGAAGTTTTCTATCTTTGCATTAAGCTCTTTTATGCTTTTATCCAGAACTTCTGTATTTTCTTTGTAATCATGTATTAGCGTAACTTTCTCTTTAAGCCTCGTGTTTGCTACTTCTTCTTTTTTCCTTAGTTCATTTAGTTCATTAATATCTTCCTCTAGCTGGACTCTGCCTTCCTTTTTTTCCTTAACAACAGATTCTGCTGCCTTTATCTTTGGTTTTAACTCATCTGCTTTTGTTATCACATTCTTTAACTCATTCTCTCTTTCTTTTTTCTGCTTCTTTTTTTCTTCAAGATCAAAAATCATCCCGCCAAATTCCTTTGTTTTCTCTCTTATTTCTCTTATTATAATTTGGGTATTTTCCCTGATTCTCTTGTACTTGTCAATCTGAAAAACCCTTCTTAATGTGTCAAGCCGGTAATCTTTTTCGTCAAGCAATATCTGTTTCATCTCTTCCTGCGGAGTATAAACAGTATACCTGTAAATCAATGATTTTGTTTTTGTAACAAGCTCTTTAGGATAGCCTAAGAGGTCAAGAATTTTTGATTTAAGCTCAACAGCAGTTCCCTCTGTTTTCTTTCCGCCTATTATTATAAATCCAGAGTCCTGCCTTACATCGTTACCTTGCCTTTTTAATGCCCTTTTTATTGTTATGTCTTTACTGTCAAGACAAAAGTTCAGTTCAACAGAACCCTTTGTTTTGCCATTTCTTAAAAGGGAACTCCCAGACAGGGATCTCATTATGCCAAAAAGTGCAAACTCTATTGCTAATAGTATTGTTGATTTTCCACTTCCTATATCACCACTTAAAAGAACAGGGCCTTCTGGAAATTCTATTGTTTGCTTAGTGTAGCTTCTTATGTTCTCAAGCTTCACATATTTTATTATCATATATTGTAAAATATTCCCAAGGTTTTTATATTTAATTGAAATAAAAACAGCATATCTTAAGAGTTACTACTTTTAAATAGAAAAATATTTAAATAAATGTAATTATTTATTAAAATATGAAAGAATATAAAGATATTTTTGATACAATGTTAATGTATGATTTTGTTTGTTGCCAACCTGGGAAATATAAGAAATATGCTAACAATTTAAGCGAAGAAAACAAACAAAAATGTTTAAAAGTCTATAATTGCCTTAAAGAGATTAGCCCTGGACTTCTTGATGGAAAGGACATCACCCAAAAAATTATTGAAATTGAGAAAAATCAGGAATCTGATTTAAACATAAAAAAGAAGAACAAATATTATTCAGTAGATATTAGACTTCAAGGTTTAGATATAGAGCTTGCGCATTTTGAGGCTGTTGATTTAACTAAATAGGGAGGAAAAAAGATGCCTACAAAGAATATAGAAGAAACATTTAAGGGAAAAATTATAGACAGAAACGATGATCAAGAAGGAATCCACATATTAGTTAAGGTTTCTGAAGAAGATTCATTAGTGATTTGTTGCAAGGGTTATAACTTGCTGTTTGACAAGGAAATGA
>JAHIFA010000017.1 GCA_018901315.1 Nanobdellota archaeon
AAAAAGAAAAGTTAATGAAGGGTTGTAGAAAAGATGACTAAAACGAATCTGATTGAAAGAGTGAGAAAAGGAGAAACCCCTAAAGTAGTGGGAAGAATTGCTGAGGAAGAGCAAGTCAACATTGATTTACTTTTAAAAAATATTTTAGAAGGGAAAGTAGTTATTCCCCAAAACACTCTTCACCAGCTAAAGACCCCGATTGGCATTGGGAAGGGTTTAAGAACCAAAGTTAATGCCAATATTGGAACATCAAAGGATTACCCATTTTTAGATGAAGAGATTAAGAAAATAAGGGAAATGGTAGAGATTCCAATGAAACATCCTGAGATTTTTGAAAGGCTTGGTGTTGAACCTCCTAAGGGAGTTTTGTTGCATGGTCCTCCTGGAACAGGAAAAACTCTTTTAGCAAAAGCTGTTGCTAATGAGACTGATGCTAATTTTATCTTAATTAATGGGCCAGAAGTGATGTCAAAATTTTATGGTGAATCAGAAAAAAACTTGCGAGATAAATTTGATGAGGCTGAAAAAACAGCTCCCGCAATAATTTTTATTGATGAAATAGATGCAATTGCACCAAAAAGAGAAGAGGTTCATGGCGAGGTTGAAAGAAGGGTTGTTGCACAATTGCTTGCCTTGATGGATGGCCTTAATGCAAGGGGCAAGGTTGTTGTTATTGCTGCAACAAACATACCAAACTCAATTGATATTGCTCTAAGGAGGCCCGGAAGATTTGACAGGGAAATAGAGATAGGGGTTCCTGGCAAGCAAGGCCGCCTGGATGTTCTGAAGATTCATACAAGAAACATGCCTTTGGCAAAGAACGTAAATTTAAAGGAGATTGCTGATAAAACATATGGCTTTGTTGGAGCAGATCTTGCAGCACTTGCAAAAGAAGCTGCAATGATAGTCTTAAGGAGAATATTGCCTGACCTAAAACTAAAGGAGAAAAACATTATTCCAAAAGAGGTTTTGGAAAAACTAAAGATTACAAAAAAAGATTTTGCAAGGGCATTGGGGATTGTGAGGCCATCTGCTTTAAGAGAGGTTTTGGTTGAGATTCCAGATATTAAATGGACTGATATCGGCGGGCTTGAGGATGTAAAGCAGGAATTAAAAGAAGCTGTTGAGTGGCCATTGAAGAATCCTGAGTCTTTTAAAAATCTTGGAGTCAATCCTCCGAAGGGTGTATTAATTTATGGAGCACCTGGAACAGGAAAAACATTATTGGCAAAAGCAGTTGCAAATGAGTCTGATGCAAACTTTATTTTGGTTAAGGGGCCAGAGATGCTGAGCAAGTGGGTCGGCGAGAGCGAGAAAGCAGTAAGGGCTGTTTTCAAAAAAGCAAGGCAGACAGCTCCAACAATTATTTTCTTTGATGAGATTGACTCAATAGCTCCTAGGAGAGGGATAAGCTCTGACAGCCATGTTACTGAAAGGGTTGTAAATCAGATTTTAACTGAGATGGATGGTTTGGAGGATATGCAGGATGTTGTTGTTATTGCTGCAACCAACAGGCCTGACATGCTGGATCCTGCACTTTTAAGGCCAGGAAGGTTTGACAGGATTATTCTCACTCCTGCTCCTGACAAAAAAACAAGAGAGGAAATCTTTAAAGTGCATACAAAAAATATGCCTTTGAAAGATGTAAAGATTGATGAGCTTGCAGAAAAAACAGAGGGTTATGCAGGGTCCGATATAGAGGCTATTTGCAGGGAAGCAGCAATATTTGCATTAAGGAAAGATATCAAGGCAGACAAGGTTGGGATGAACTGCTTTGAAAAGGCTTTGAAAAAGGTCAGGCCGTCAATAACAAAAGAGATTGAGAAAGCTTATGAGGATATAAGAAATCATTTCAGTTCTGCAAGAGCAAAGGAGATGAAGGAAGAAAAGCCTTCTTACATGGGTTAATCTGTCAAAAGTTCGGAGGCACTGCCAGTCACAGACTGGTAGCATGTTTGTCCTGTGGGTTAGGCCTCCTCACTCTTGAGCACATTTTATTCCATTATAAACCACTAGTCACAGACTAGTGGAATAAAATATTTCAATAAAGGGGGGTGTTTAAATGGTTTTGCTAAAAGAGATTGTTGAATTTCTAGATGGTGAGCTCGGCGTAAAAGATGTTGAAGATAGCTCAAACAACGGGCTTCAGGTTTCTGGCAATAAAGAAGTAAAGAAAATAGCATTTGCTGTTGATGCGTGCATGGAAGTTTTTGAGAAAGCAAAGGATTTTAATATGATTATAGTGCATCACGGCATTAGCTGGGATGATTCCCTAAAGCATTTAACAGGCATTAATTATTCACGTGTTAAGTTTTTAGTTGACAATAATATTTCCCTTTATGCTGCGCATTTGCCGCTTGACAAGCATCCAAAGCATGGCAACAATGCAGAGCTCTGCAGGATTTTTGGGCTAAAGCATATTCATGGATTTGGGAATTATCATGAACAGATAATTGGTTTCGCAGGAGAAAAAGAAATTAGTTTAAAGGAATTTGTAAAAGAGATTAATAAAAAATTAAATATTAAATGTAAAGTGTTTGATTTTGGAAATGAAAAGATTAAGAATATTGGTGTTGTTTCTGGTGGTGGAAGTTCTGCTTTAAATGAAGCAATTGAGAAAAGCCTTGACTGTTTTGTCACAGGAGAAATTCCACATCATTCCTACCAGCTAGCAAAAGAAGGAAAAATTAATCTTATTGCAGCCGGCCATTATTCAACAGAAACTCTTGGTGTTAAGGCATTAATGAATATTTTAAAAGAAAAGTTTAAGGTTGAGGTTAAGTTTATTGATGCTCCGACAGGATTATAAATAATACTAAAATGAAATTTAATGCACAAGTTGTTCCTGATAAATGTGTAAAAGAAACATCCTTATTATTACAAAAGATTAGTCAATTAGAAGATGAAAAAAACAAAGTAGAATCTCCACTTAAAAAATTTCTAAACAGTTTTATTGAAAAACATAAAAAAGATTTAGAATCTTTATCCCATCTTACAGATATTAGATATGACGAAGAAGATATTTTCAATTTATTATTAGGTTTAGGAATAAAAACCAGTCAAAAAAAACTAGAAAGATACTTATACCCATTTTCTGAAACAGATATACTTGAATACATTTTTTCTAATCAAAAGACATATTCAAAATTACCTAAAAATTTAAGAATGAACGGAAAAACTTACCTCGATTTAAAAAAAGATTATGAAAAAGGATTGAACGAAATTGGATTTAAAAGAGATTTTGATTCTTTATTTGTTTATCACGAAAAAGATTGGGTTTTACTTAAACTATTTGGAAAATTTCATGGAGATAAAAATTTAGATGAATCCTGTTGCTTAAGTTTTAATGCAAAAAAAAATATTAAAAATAAAGTAGATTCATTAAAATCAAAAATAGTTAAAGAAAAAAATGATATCTATACCCCTATAATATTAGGGATGTTAGGTAAAGATTATAATGCAATATATTGGAGTCCAGCAGAGGTTCCATTTTGTATAGGATGGACACATCCTTCTTTTTCAAAATATGGTAAATGGACACTTGTTGATAAAAACGATTTAAGTACAAATATATTAATCTTGTATAATTATTTTTCAAAAATAAAAACAGTGCAGTTTGATATAACAAGAACACCTAATTTTCCAAGAGGAATTGGATTTGCAAGTTATGATTTATCTTTTTTTAATTGTGACTGGGCAGGAAAAGGTACAACATATAAGGCATCTGACTTAGCTTTGAAGAATAATGGAATTTTGATGACTTCTAGAGAAAATATAAAAAAACTTAAAGAAATGTCAGGAAACAATTATTCCTTAATTTTTGATCCTGAAGTAAATTTTCCAGATTATGTTTTATTATCTAAAGAAAAGTAATTATAACTTAGCAGGGTTTATTCTATATTTCTTAAAATAAGGCATATTTAAAGAGTAACAAGGAGATAGATTTTTTTCATATGTTGTTAAGAGTTTTACTGATCCTTCTAACATCCCTACTATTCTCTCATTGATGGGAAGATTTTTTATTTTTTCATCAAAATATCCTAAATCAATGGGCTGATTTTCTTGATTAAATTCCATCAGCAAAGGATGTGAATATTTTTCCTCAACAAATGGAGTGCTAAGTGAATCTGAACCTTGTTTGTAAATAACTGCAACATGTCCTTCTGGAAATCGGTAATATTCCCTTGGGAAAAAAGTCCATAAAATAAATGAATTAAATTTCAATGAAAATTTTATGCCTTCTTCAACATCCTTAGACTCAATCTCTTTTCTTTTGGAATAGTTAAAGTTTCCATACTTAAGGGTTTTCTTTAATCTGTAAGGATGGTTAAGATTAAATATTTTGTTTACTTTTGATGTTAAAGAATCTTTTTCCATTTTTTCATTAATTTTAAAATTGATTATTAAGCCAGTAACTGATTAGTTTGGCATGGAATCATTATTTAACACTAAACCCTTATTAACAAACTTATTAAAAAGATGCATTGGAACATTGCACATATCGTTTATTTCAGATTCAAAAATCATCAATGGATTTTGACCAAATTGATCCTTGTATGTATCAAAGATTTTATTCAAAGAAGAATCTAAAACTTTTCCATTATGATACTTAATACATTTAATATGACTTTTTCTATTAGCTATTATTTTTTTGTTTATTGTTTCAAATATACATGTAGGGGAAACATGATAAAGTTTATCTCCTTCAGAAAATAATTTTAATATCCCTTGTTTATTGGAATCATTATAATCATAACCTATATACAAATTGTCCGGTTCCTTTATTTCATCTGGAGATGTTTTAGAGCTTAATAAGTCATCTACATTTTTTATTCCTATAATAAATCCCCGCCCATATGAATTATCAGAAGAATAATAAAGTTTGTTTTTATGAGAAATTAAATTTCTCATAGAATCACCATAACCCTTAGTCGTTATTTTTTTACCTGATAATGTATCAAAAAAACCATTTTCGCCATGTTGAATATGATATAACCTTCCATCATAGGAAATCAAATTGTGTATTAAATGCCTAGTGGAGTCTATTATTATTTTCTTATTTGAAGTATCATAGATTTTTTGCCAGCTATTACAATATATTACTTCCTTTCTAAAAGCAGCACCAATTATTTCTTCTCCTGCTTCAAAGATTATTTTGTCTGTTAATGTATCTCTTATTTTACTGCCACTTAAATCATAAAGCACATTATTGTTATATAATAATTTATTAACATTATTATCTCTTAATGCAATAATACTTACCATAAACCTTTCATCTCCTTCTAATGCGTAAATCCGTTCTCCTGCAGCAACTATTAATCCCTGTTCTTCCGGCTTCTTGACTGGCTTATAATTTTTTATTGGGAAAGAGCGTTTGCACTTTTTGTTCTTAAGGATTTCGTTTATTTTGTTTTCTATCATTAAATCAATCAACAATAAGATATATTTTGTTTTTTATTTAACTTTAGGTAAATTTTCCGGAAAGAATTTGCTTATTTTGAATAAATTTTGGTTTTTTTGGAAAGTTTTTGGTTTTTTGAGATATAGTTAAGAATTCACTTCAATTATTTCATGTTTAAAATAATTATTAATTGTTTATATTCTCTTTTTTGTCCATTTAATGTTATTCTTTCTGTTTCAATGATATAGTTTTCATAATCTTTTATTTTATCATCAAGTTTAATTGGAACTCTTTGATATCTACCCCCTGTATTAGGGTTGATACAACCACAGCAGCCATAAGAGATTGATTTTATTTTTGAAAATAATTTTTCCTGAATCATCTCTTCAATAAATCTTTTTTTCATTACTTTTGGATTTTCTTTCTTTGAAAAAGAGCTTCCAAATAATTTTTCCTTGGCAATTTTCATTTCTATTTCTGAACTTTCTTTTAGCCTTTCCCTATAAATTATAACTTCAGATATCAAATCCTTAAAAGTATAGTTAAGAATTGCATAATCACATTTTTTTGGAAAATGCCTTTTTTTTACAGAAAGTAAATTATCAGAAAATTTTGGTGCTTGTCCATGATAATCCAAACTTACAAACAAGGGTGTTTGTTCCTTTTCAAATAAATGCCTCTGGTTATAAACTCCAACTAAAAAATGCTCGCAAGGATAAATAGGGCTCTGAGGGTACACCACCAAACTAGCTATTTCAGGAGGCAAGGCTTCATTTGGATTATAATTTATACTAAGTGAAAACAATCTGAATTCCAGATTCTTCAAATTTGTTTGGTTTTTTTCTTCACTAAAAAGCATAAAAAAGAATATAGAAATCAAATTTATAATGTTTTGTATAAAATATCCGAAAGATTTACGAAAAACATAAATATTTAAAGAAATAATATAAAAAGTATTCATTATAAAAAAGGAGATAATTTCAATACCATATGCAACTTCCTAGACACAGTTTATTTAATTTAATAGAAGAATGTCCTTTTGTTTTAGTAGATAACAGATTTTATTCTGGCGATGAGTATAATAAGGAGTATGCTTTCTTAAAAAATAAAAAAAAGATAGGTAAAGGATACAAACTATTTTTAGAAAAAGAAGTAATGAACTTAAACGAAAGTTTAAGTTTAGAATGTTTAGAAAGATTATCAAGAAGCAATAATGAAAAAGAATTAGCAAATAAAGGAATTTTCATTTTAGATATATTTAATAGCTTGAAAAAAATTCTTGATGGAAATTACCTCTTTCTAAATGGAAAGGTTTACGAACTTGAGGAAAGCAATGAAGAACCAAAAATAAACTCTGTTATTATTGAGGGAAAACGCTTTATGCCAAGAGAAAGTAAAACATTCTCAAAACTTGAAGAAGATTATTTTAAAGTTCTAAAAAGCGAAATCAAAATAAATTCTGAAAAAATAAAAAATAATATTAAAAAAAGTTTTAAGAAAGTTGATAATGTTTTAGAAGAAATTGCAGAACATTATATTAAGGATATAAAAAATAAAAAATTTAAGTTTTTTATTTTCACAGATAAACCATTATCAAATTTTAAGACAGATGAAGTCATAGACTACTTGTCTAATTTTTATGGTAAGGATTTCTCATTTGTAGATGGAGGTAATATATTTGAATTTATGTTAAAAGCAGCAAATGATTCCAGTTTCAGAGATAAGATTTTATCTTTAATGTTGAGGGCAAGAGGAAGTCCAGACAAAAAAGGTAGTGTATCACTTGAAGAATTGATAAAAAGTAATCCTTTATCTGATGTTGACTATGATGCTGATAATTTTGATATAGGAATAGCTAAACTTATGAATATATTAAAAAATAAAAAAATATTTAATAATTTAAAAAGTGATGAGAGAAAAGATTATGTTGTATTTACTGGAAGAAAAATTATAAGCCCAGACAGAAAGGGAAAAATGCATTACAGGGCTTTCTATGGTAAAGTGTTGTCTACTTCAGGTATGCATTATGGTCCAAGTTGGGGGAAGGTTAATGATCCAAAACTAACAGATTTTGGAAAGGTTCTCGCTGTTAATATGATTTCCTTTGTATATTTAAATATCCCTCGCCATAACTCAATGTATGTTGATTCTCCTCCTGGTCTTATGTTTTGTATTCCTCCTGAATTAGGAAAAAAGATAAAATCTGCAACCCCCGAGACATATTTTGGAAAGGAGTTATATTATTTAGATTATGTTGATTTAATTAAAGAAAGTTTGCATCCCAAAGCAAATTTATTAAACCAACAGAAAGTAGATTATTTGCTTTCTGAAAGATGTATATTTTATGATGCACACACAGAAGAAGAAGTTAATTATAATAATTTGTCAGGAAGAATTTGCTTATTTCATAAAAAAGTAATGGAAAGAATTAGAGAATAAATATTTTGCTTGAAAAATGTTAAAATAAATTAACAGGTGTTAAAATATTTTACACAATAGCTAAGAAACAGAGTGAGCTAGACACTAAGAAAATACATAGAGAGCAGATTAAGGGAAATAGAAAGAAGACAGTAATTTAATATCAACAATCCTGAATTTAATGCAAAAGATAAGAAATATTATAATAAAGATTAAGGGAAGGAGGATAAACTCATATCTTTGAAATAAACTGTTTTTTAAAAAAGGATATACTAAAGTTTCAGAGAAAAAAACAGTTACAAGTGCATAGATAAGAATATATGCTATAAATACATAAAAATCAGACAAAAAGAGATACCAGTTTGAAATTCTCATTATCTTTAAGATAAACCAATCACTAACAAGAAAGAGCAGTAAAGCAGATATTGTATGGCTGACAACCCTCTTTATCTGCTCATATTGCATAACAGTGCTTGAATAATGCCTGTCCATGCAAAATAAAATAAATTTA
>JAHIFA010000018.1 GCA_018901315.1 Nanobdellota archaeon
ACTAGAAGAAATAAAGAAAAGAATAGAAGAATTAAAAAAGGAAAAATAAATTGGAGGCAATAAAATGAAGATAGCAATAAGTTCAACAGGCCAGGGCCTGGATAGCCAGCTAAGCCCTTTGTTTGGAAGATGTGCTTTTTTTGTTATTGTGGATATTGAAAACAACAAAATAAAGAGTGATAAAACAATAGAAAACAAGGCAGTTATGCAGGCAGGGGGTGCAGGAATAATGGCTGCACAAATAGTTGGAAATGAAAAGGTCAATGTGGTTATATCAAATGCAATTGGCCCAAGGGCCTTTGATGTGCTGCAGCAATTAAACATTGATGTTTACAAAGCACAAGGAAGTACTGTAAAAGAAGCAGTAGAGCTATTTATCCAGGGCAAGCTTTCAAAGATAAACATGCCAGGAACAATGGGCATTGGAAAAGGCCAGGGTCTTGGTAGGAGAGGAAGGTTTAATCAATGAATGAAAAAATTAAACCATTAAAAAAGAGACAGATAATAGCTCTTGTCTTGGTTATGATATTAATTTTAAATCTTGTTTTGTTTGCTTCCTTAAGATACAATCCAATAATTTTTTGGTTAATTATAGGGATTGTTTTTTTAGTTAATTTTTTATTTTTTAAGAAAAAGAAAAAATAAATGTTTTTATAACAGGCCAACCTGGATGTGGTAAGAGCAGCCTAGTTTCCTCTCTTATTAAAAAGTTAAAAATAAAAACATAGCAGGAATAATTAGCCTAAATTATATGAAGCCTTTTTATATTCTTCTGATAAAGCTGCCATAAGTTCCTTAACTGAGGTAATCTTCTCCACACGATAGGCATTGGCTCCTGCAAAAACAAATCCATCACTAAGTTTTCCCTGTTGGGCATTGGTTAGAGCGAGGGCAATACAATAAGGCGACTTTTTAAAATCACAGGTTATCAGACACTTCCAGGGACATTTAAAAGGTTTTCTAATTCCAGATGATACCTCTTCAAGAAACTTATTTTTTATTGCTCTTCCTGGCAGTCCTACCGGGCTGTCAATTATGGTTATGTCCTCTTTTTTGCACTTTATATAAGTCTCTTTGAATTTTCTTGAGGCATCACATTCATGAGTGGCCACAAACCTGGTGGCCATCTGTACCCCTTGAGCTCCAAGCTGTAGGTATTTGTAAATATCTGCACCTGTATAAATGCCCCCGGCAGCGATCACCGGAATATTTTTATAAAAGTGTTGCTCAAAGGGTTTTATTACAGAGATTACTTCAGGTAATATCTTTTCCAGAGTAAAATCAGGATTATTAATTTGCTCTTTTTTAAAACCAAGATGTCCGCCAGCCAATGGTCCTTCAACAACCACAGCATCAGGCACATGATTATAGTTTTTTTGCCAGTATTGAAAGATAATTTTCGCAGCCCGAGAAGATGATACTATAGGAACAACTTTAGTTTTAATTTCTTTCAATTTGTTAGGCACTAATGCTTCAATGTTTCTTAAGGGCAAACCTGCACCAAGGAATACTAAATCTGCGTCTTCTTCTACCACCACCTTTACCATATCATAAAAATCGGAAAGTGCAACCATTATATTTACCCCGATAATGCCTTTGGTCATCTTCTTTGCTTTCCTTATCTCTTTCCGTAAAGCTCTTTTGTTTGTTTCTGCGAAATTTGTAGCAAAATCAGGCTCAAGCATGCCAATCCCTGCAGTTGCAATAACTCCAATACCCCCTTCATTTGCCACAGCTGAAGCTAAACCTGATAAGGAAATACCTACACCCATTCCCCCTTGAATAATGGGAATGCTAACCTCTAAGTCACTTATTCTTAATTTAGGCATCTTTTTTAAGTTCATATATTTAGCTCCTTCTTGGATGTTATAGAATCACAAGCACATCTTGTTTAATTTTTACTATTATATATTAAATTATATTTATTTTATATATCTTGTTTAATTTTTACTATTATATATTACCATCTAATAGAAATATATAAATATCCCTTGGTTTCATATTTTTGAATAAGGAGCAAGTAAAAGATGAAAAAATTATTATTGCTTATTTTATTGCTATTTTTAATAGTTCCATTTATAAGCCATGCTGCTGAGCAGGAAGGAAATAATGAAGTTGTTTTATTTATGTTCTATGGCCAGGGCTGCCCCCACTGCGGAAAGATGGAATTATTCCTTAATGATTTAGAGGATAAATATCCAACATTAAAGGTTGAGAGATATGAGGTTTATAATAATCAGGATAACAGGGAGCTGTTTGAGAATATAGCAAGTGCTTATGATGCAGAGATAGTTGGTGTTCCAGCTGTTTTTATTGACAATAAGGTTGTTTTTGGTTTCAGCAATTCTATTGGCAATTCAATTGAAAATGAGATAAAAAAATGTTTAAATGATGTATGCTGTTTGCCAAGGGATAAACTAGACGAGCTGAAATGCACAGATGGCGTTGTTGAAAAGCTTACTGTTCCAGTTGTTATCTCTGCTGCAACTGTTGATGCTATTAACCCTTGTGCATTTGCTGTTCTTATCATATTAATAACAACAATACTTGCAAGCAAGAGCAGAAAAAAGGCATTGTTTGCAGGGCTTGCATTCAGCCTTTCAATATACATTGCATACTTTCTAATGGGAATCGGCTTGTTCTCTGCAATACAGGCAGCTGGCCTTAGCCATGTATTTTATACAATTGTTGCTGTGCTTGCAATATTTGTTGGCCT
>JAHIFA010000019.1 GCA_018901315.1 Nanobdellota archaeon
AAACAGGATTGGCTGCTTTTTCAATGGATGCTGTTATGGAAAACCTGTTGTTATGAATATCCCCTGGGCTGTTTACTACAAAGATGCCCTAAGGCATCCAACACCTGTTTATCATGCATTATCAGCCATTATAATATTTATCATACTTTTGAGATTTAACAAAAAGAAAAACTTCAGCGGATTTATGGTTCTATCCTACCTTATTTTATACTCAATTTTCCGCTTTGTGGTTGAGTTTTTCAGACATATTGATCCTAAGTATGTTTTCTTCTCATTGACAGGATCGCAGTGGATAGCTATTTTCATGATAGCTTTTGCAGGATTAGTAATATACAAGAAGAGCAATAGATTCAAAGAGCTTAGTCTTTAACTAATAGGGTTAAAGAAAAGGAAGAAAACTATCTTATACAAAATTATGGATTTATCAGCAGTAAATAATCTATTTGGTTTGATTACACTTGTTATACTCAATCGAGAAAGTTGGCATCTACAGATATTTCATTAATTCTTCTCTAGAAATTCCTATATCTTTCTTAATTATCTTATTTAGAAGTCCTCTATCTAATTTCTCTCCTGGATGATTTGGTACTACTGTTGTTCTTCCATCCGGATGTCTAAAGAAAACATGACTTCCTTCTTGCCTTACTTTTTCAAAACCGAGTTTAGCCAAAACCTTAAATAATTCTCTGGCAGGTATAAGCGGCAGTTTTGGCATTTTATACTGCTATTCTTTGCACACCAATAAATTTTTCATGTATTTTAATTGGTTTCTCCTGACATTTAAGATATAAAGAAATAGCTTCTTTAGTTCTTTTAATAAGTTCATCAAATGTTTTTGCTTGTGTATGGCATCCAGGAAGTTCAACTACTTCAGATATCAAATAGTTATCTTCTCCTTTTTCTATAATTATGTTGAATTCTTTCATTGTAATTTTTAGTAATCTTTCCATATATATAAATCTTATTATTAGTCAACTTTCTCGACTCAAAAATTTATGATTTTCAACTATTTTTAACCAGTTCTTTAATGGTTTCAATGGCCTTTTCAGAAAAATCCATCTTTATTGAGCCCATTGCAAAGTTTTCCCTTCCGCCGCCCTTGCCATTAAACTTTTCCATAACATCTTTCAGCAGTTCATTTGCCTTAAATCCAGAATCTTCTGAAGCGACAATAATTATCTGTGCATTATCTCCAAGCTTGTTCAAAAAGCAAACAATTGTTTTTTCTTTTTTTAATGATGCTGCCCGGTCAACCAGCTGCTTTTTTTCAACCTCATCAAAAATATTGTAAACAAAATTAATTTCTCCGATTTTTTCTTCTTTGAATTCCTTTACAAAATTTGCGCTTAACTCCCTCAGCTTAGTGGTTTTCCTTTCATTTTCCTGCATTAAGTTTTCAATAAACTCGGGAACATCATTAACATCTTTTTTTATTATTGAGGCAGTCTTTCTTGCAATCCTTGCAAGCTCAAATAGGTCTTCTGAAACATTTGTCTTAAATCTTATTTCATAAGCCCCTTTAACAAGGTTGAATCTTGTTACAAGAAAATTGCCAATAAAATCTGTTTTTAAGGCATGGGTTCCGGCGCATGCTGCAATGTCATGATTATTTACTTCAACAAGCCTTATTTTATCACTTTTTATTCTATCTAGTTTTATTCTTAGACCTTTTATGCTTTTTGCCTCTTCTTTTGTAACCTCTTTAACAATTATGTCCCTGTTTTCTTTTATAATTTTGTTTGCAAGCTTTTCTGCCTCAAAGATTCTCTCCCATGTTAAATTTTCACAGATTACAAAAAGCGAGGATTCATCTTCATCTAATCTTACTTTGTTAACTTTAATATCTTTTATTGTTTTCAGCAAAGCTCCCATAAAAACATGCTCTCCGGAATGCATTCTTACAAGGCTGATCCTTTTCTTAACGCTATGCTCACATGTAACATTATCATTTATTTTTAAGGTTCCATCAACAACCTTAACCTTGTGGATTATCTTGCCATCTTTTTTAGAAACATCAACAACCTTCCCCTCAAAATAATTGTTTCTTATAGTGCCTGTGTCGCAGGGCTGTCCTCCTCCAGCAGGATAAAATACAGTATCATCTAATTCAACTAAAAGAAAGCCGTCTTTTTCTTCAATATTTGTTACACTTGCATTTTTTTCATGCAAAAAAGGCTCTTGATAAGTTTCCATCTTAATTAATCAGCTTTGTGAATATTTCCTTTAATTCCTTTGGAGAGGCCTTTCCTTTAGTAGCCCTCATGACTTGTCCAACTAAAAAGTTAAGTGCCTCTTTTCTTCCTTTTTTATAGTCAGAAACAACCTTTTCATGATGTTTTATAACATCTTTGCATATTTTTTCAAGCTCTTCAACACCTGAAATAGCCTCTAATTTATGTTTTTTCACATATTCATTTACATCAAATGGCTTTTCAACAAGGTTTTCAAGAAGTTTTTGTGCAGTTGTTTCTGTTATTTTTTTATT
>JAHIFA010000020.1 GCA_018901315.1 Nanobdellota archaeon
CTCCCCCTGTTCATAAACAAGATGTAAGTACTTTATTTTAAATAATGTTCTATATTGAAATTAATTTTTTCCAAAAGCTTTTTATTTAACCTGTTAATATTCTTTGTTTATGATAAAGGCAATCATCTTTGATTATGGAAATGTAATCTGGAAATGGAATAATCATATCTTCCTAGACAAAATTGTCAAAAAATCTAACAAAAGTTATGAATACATTGATAATTTTATTTTTTTGTCTGGATTACAGGATAAATTTGAATTAGGAGAAATATCAGAAATAGACTTTTTTAGAATTATAAAGGAGCAATGCAACCTTTCAATAACCCGAAAAGAATTTTTTAAGGAATACACAGACAGACTTTTTGAGAAAATTTCATCTACTACAGTCTTAATTAAAAAATTAAAGAAAGATTATAAAGTTGCATT
Source organism: Nanobdellota archaeon (assembly GCA_018901315.1). Classification (GTDB taxonomy): domain Archaea; phylum Nanobdellota; class Nanobdellia; order Woesearchaeales; family CG1-02-33-12; genus CG1-02-33-12. Next base: position 427 of record JAHIFA010000020.1, read on the forward strand.
ACTCTCAAACACAACGAAGGTTGATTTTGATTATCTAATCAAAAAATTAAGAGAATTTTCTTTGTTTGATTCTGTTACATTATCTTTTGAACTTGGATTCGCAAAACCAGATAAAGGAATATATCTTGATGCACTAAAAAAATTAAATCTTAGGCCAGATGAGTGTATTTACATAGATGACATAAAAGAATATTCTGATGCTGCATCAAAGCTGGGAATCCATGGAATACATTACACTTCTTATAAGAATCTAATTAAAGAATTGAAAAAATTAAATGTAAAAGTTTGATTTATTGCTGCAGCTTCAGATTACTTTTCCTTTGCTTTTTAAATTTTTATGATGTATCTTGCATGTTTTCTTTATTTTATGGAATATTAAGCTTATTAGCAATAGTATAATCCCTGTTATTAGAAAAAATAGTTTGTTGTTAGACAAGAAACCAATTGTCAAAGATGCCAAGCCAGCTAATGAAAACAAAGGAGCCCAAACACAGGCACATAAACCCAACCAAGAGATGGCAGCACCAATACTTCCTAATAATGTGGATACTGCTCCTGTTAATACTAGTATTTTTTGTTTCTTCATTCTACTGCTGTGGTCTTAAATTCCTTCTCTCTGCATCTAATAAAAGCCTTTTTTCTGTTATTGCAACTGTGTGCCTTATTTGGTGAACAGCGTCTGGGTTTGCGCTTATGCTGTCAATGCCCTGCCTTACAAGAAATGCAGCCATCTTTGGCGTTGAGCCGGCTTGGCCGCATATTGAAGTCTGCACATGATATTTCTTGCATATCTTAATAACCCTTGATATTTCTGCAAGTATTGCTGGATGCAGCTCATCATAATGCTTTTGCACAAGATCATTATTTCTATCAATTGCAAGAGTGTATTGTGTTAGGTCATTTGTTCCAAAGCTTATGAAATCAATTCCAAGCTTGCAGATATCCTCTATTACCCACACAGCAGCAGGCGTCTCTATCATAACACCAAACTCCACATATTCATCATCAAAAACATCATCCAAAATTTCCTTTGCTTTCCTAACCTCATCAACCCTTGTGACAAGTGGAATCATAACACCAACATTCTTTAGACCCATTTCATGGACTTTTTTTATTGCCTCAAACTCTGCTCTTAAAAATCCTGGCTGGTCCAAAGAGCGCCTTATGCCTCTCCAGCCGAGCATTGGGTTTTCCTCTTCAGGCTCATCAGAGCCCCCTTCAAGGCTTTTGAACTCGTCTGTTGGAGCATCCAGTGTCCTGTACCACACGGGCTTGCCGTCAAATGCCCTTGCAACAGTTGATATTCCCTTAACTAGGATATCAATAAGCTCTTGCTTTCTGCCTTGCTTTACTAAATAAGCTGGATGAACTTTAGAACCAAGAATCATGTGCTCTGCCCTTAACAAGCCAACCCCATCTGCTCCTGTTGCAGCTGCTTTTTCAGCATATTCCGGAAAGTCCATTACCACCTTGATTTGCGTTGCTGTGATTAATTCACTATATACTTCTTTTGTTTCTTCTGCCTGCTTTGGCTTTTTTATTGCTATTTTTCCTTCATAAACCTTGCCATGTGTTGCATCAACAGTAATCATTGTGTTTTCTTTTAAAACAGAGGTCGCATTGCCTGTTCCAACAATGCATGGAATTCCCATCTCACGGCTTACAATAGCAGCATGGCATGTTGTTCCTCCCATATCAGTTACAATGGCTGATGCCCTTTTCATGGTTGGCACCATGTCTGGATTTGTCATCTTTGTAACAAGAACATCTCCTTTTTGGACTTTTGAAAGCTCATTTACATCATTGGTGATCTTAACAATTCCGGATGCAATTCCGGGGCTGGCTGTGTTTCCTGTGACCAGAACATTAGCATTAGAAATATCAGAGCCTTCCTCAGCAGATGTTTTTTCAGTTTCCTCTTCAGTTGTTTTTTGTTCTTCTATTGTTATTTCCTCTGCCTTTTTCTCTTCTTCAACTTTTTTTATTGTTGTTATTGGCCTTGTCTGCACGACATATATCTTTCCCCCTTCAATAGCCCATTCAATGTCCTGTGGCTTGTTATAATGGTCTTCTAATTTTTTTGCAATCTCTGCAAGTTCTATAATTTCCCTGTCTTTTAATATCTGGATTCCCCTTTTATCCTCAATTATTGTTTTCTTGACTGTTTTACCTGATTCATCCCTGACATATGCCCATTCCTGCTCTTTAATGTCCTTGCTTTTTATCTCCATTGAGTTTTTGTCAACAATGTAAGAATCAGGATTTACAGAGCCAGAAACAATTGCCTCTCCCAAGCCAAAGCATGCCTCTACTATAATCTCATTTTCATTGTTTGTTGATGGATTTACAGAAAAAGTTACACCTGCCTTGTCTGAATTGACCATTTTCTGAACAACAACTGCTATCAATACCTGCATATGCTCAAAATTATTTTTTACTCTATAATAGATTGCCCTTGCAGTAAATAGTGATGCCCAGCATGCCCTCACTGCCTTGACAACATCCCCGCTTCCCTTTATGTTGAGAAATGTTGCCTGCTGCCCTGCAAACGAAGCTTCTGGAAGGTCTTCGGCAGTTGCACTGCTTCTAACTGCAACAAACTCATCTTCTCCTTTCTTTACGAGATCAGCAGCATTTGCCTGTTTATTAGTTATACCCATACTTTCATAGGCATCTATAATATCTTCCTTTATGTCATCAGGCATTTCTGTTGCAATAATCAGTTTCTGCACTTCATTTGCCTTGTTCTGCAATTCTTCATTATTTTCAACATTAAGCCCTGAAAGAATTTGTGTTATTTTTTCTTTTATGTTTGTCCTTTCTATAAATTCCTTATATGCCTCTGCATTTACCATAAATCCTGGCGGAACAGGCATGCCTAAATTATACATCTCGCCAAGATTAGCTCCTTTGCCGCCAACAATAGAAATATTATCTTTTGATATTTCCTTGAACCATGATATTGTTTTCATAATAACACCTCTTATTTTAAATAAGCTAATGTTAAAAACTTAATCAAATGTTTATATAAATCTTTCTGTTTAAATAATTAAAAAACTATTTATATTTAGGAAGTATTAAGAATTTAATATGGGAAAGGAAGAATTAGTAAGGTATTGGACTGACAACAAAATAATCACAGATAAAAAACTAATAGGGGCTTTTAAAGCAATTCCAAGAGAGGAGTTTATCTTAGGGGAATCATTAAATGAGGCCTATGGTGACTATCCACTGCCTATTTTAAAGGGCCAGACAATATCACAGCCAACAACTGTTATGATTATGATCAATGCCCTTGATTTAAAAAAAACAGATAAAGTTTTAGAGGTTGGTGCTGGCTCTGGCTATTGTGCTGCAATAATATCCAAGATGGTAAAATTTGTTTATACAACAGAAATCATTCCAGAGCTTGCAGATTTTGCAGCTAATAATATAAAAAAAGTTGGAATAAAAAATATTAAAGTAATAAATTATGACGGCTCTCAGGGCTATGAAAAAAAAGCGCCTTATGACAAGATAATGGTAACTGCTGCATGCCCAA
>JAHIFA010000021.1 GCA_018901315.1 Nanobdellota archaeon
AATTCCCTCATCCTTTAATATTGTCTTCAAAACAGCTATTGTAAATGGAGTTCCAAGAATAGGCGCATCATAATTATTGCTTAAATAAGGAACAGCTCCAATATGGTCAAGGTGGGCATGTGTTGGAATTATTGCTTTTACATTATTTTTCCATTTTTCAATCTTTGTTATGTCAGGGACCGCCCCTACTTTTATCAGCTCAGAAGGTTCTACATTAATAATATCTTCATCTTCTGTGTATTTTATATAGCTCTCAAGATGAATTCCCATATCAAGTATTACAACTTCATTATCAACATTGACAGCAGTCATGTTCTTTCCAACTTCGTTATAGCCGCCAACAGTGCATATCTCTATCATATTTATTTAAGAAAAACTATTTATTTAAAAAGGTTTGTAAATTCATAGAGATAAACTAGTTTTTGCTGTTAAGGTTAAAAAATCTGATAGCACATATTCCTGTAAAAACATTGCTCCTCACAAAAAATATTAAAACATCTTCACCTGAAATGCATAAGAAAACATTTGAAGAGTTTAAGAAAAACTTTGTTTTTGGCATTTTTATCCTTTACAAAGATAAATAAAACATTATTCGGTAAAATATCTTTCTCAGTTTCTTTAAATAAACTAATTTCCTTTCCTGCATTATTACTGCTTGCATAAGGATTACTTAAAATTATAACTAAATTGTCTTTTATTAATTTCTTTACATAACCTCTTATGTCCCTGCCCCCTTCATCATCAATTTCATCAAAAACAATTACCTTATCTTTAACAATCTCATTAAATTTTAATCTGCTTTTTCTTGGAATAAAATTTGCTTTGCTTTGATCAATAAAAGTAATATAATAAGTGTTTTCTTCTCCAAAATATTTGTGGATTAGCTCAGTTGCAATAGAAGATTTTCCACTATCATACCTACCTATTATTACAACAGAATCATACTCTTTAAAATCTCCTAATTTACCTTCAATATTCTTAATATTTTCTATAATCACCTTGATAACCTCTCCAACATTAATTTATTTTCATCAATCGATTTTTTAATTTCTTTATCCACATCATTAGTTGATTTATGTTCTTCTAAATGTTGATTAATAAACTTGTTTATTTGTTCTAGTATCTTTTGTTGGTTGCTGTTTTGCCAGAAGAAGATTTCATCTTCTGTTTCTTTATCTTTTCTTGCTTTTAGTTTAAGTTTTAGATTATTTAATCTTAGGAAAGCATCAACTATAACCAGTAAAGTTCTTTTATTGCCGTCTTTAAATGGATGATATTTGGCAAAGTTTTTCATAAATTTGGATAAAAAATTTATCATATCTATATCTAAAGATTTATCTATAACCTGCTTTATATCTTTTTTTAATAGTCCTTTTGAATCCATTCTAAACCTAGTTGATATAACTTCGTGTATTTGTTTAATTCTTGTCTCTGTAAATATCAAATCTTTAATAAGAAGAAAATCTTTTTTTACCTTTACATCAGAAAGCTTTTCCTCAATTGCATTTCTTATAAACTCAGAAACAGAAACATATCTTTGTGATAAAGCTATGGCTTTCTCTATCTCATTAAAATAATATTCAGGTATTTTTGTTGTTCTCCATTGTAAAAGTGTCATATAAGTGTTATATATAACACCCTATATATAAATCTTTCTTTTTCAAAAGAATCATTTAAAGAATGAGCAGGCAAGAAGTCTTTGATTACTTAAAAAAACAGCAGGAAATGGTTGATTCAAGAGAAATATCTAAAGGGGTAGGGATTTCTGTGACTTCGGTTACAAACTGCCTCAAAGAATTAAGGGAAAGCAGAATAATAAATTTTAGGGAAGCAGAGCTTAAGAATAAATTTGAGTATAAATGCGGGGAAAGGGATTTGAACCCTTGTATCCACTAAGGAAATGGATTTCACCTAATGGATGTTTAATCATTGCCTAAGCTCATTACTCAATAACTTGAGTCCATCGCATTTGACCACTCTGCCATCCCCGCTTATTGCTTTAGAATTAGAGTTTATTATAAAAAGCTTTTGAAAAAATGTCCAAAAAGAGATTATTATCGAATAAACTTCAGGAGACCATATTTTTTTAATTTCCAATATGCCTCTCTATTTAAATCATAATTCCCGCAATGATTGCATTCTTTATCCAGGAGATTATTTCCATCCACCATTTTAATATTTCTTTTGATATTTCCGTCCCTTGCAATTACCCTCATCTCATTGTATTTATCAGAATTCCATATATCTTTAAATCTCTTGTTTTCTAGGCTGTCTATTATTTTATGGGCACAGCAGAATGAAATACCATCAGAAACCCAATACCTCGAGAAATACCATCCTGCAAAGCAGCCTTTCTGCTTGTAAAAACCAATTTCCCAGTCCCCAGATTCTGAATCAAAAGTTTCAATCTGCACATTGATATTTTCATGAATCTTAATATTGTATTTTTTTGCAAGATTTTTAACTTTATCTAAATCTTCCTTAAACTCCTCTTTTTCTTTTTGATTTAGCATCAAGTGCTTTAACTTCATATTGTGCATTAACTGGAATCTTATTGCATTTGCCCTGACTTTCCTAGCCCAATTTAGCATTTCTAAAGTTTCCCTATAATTCAAGCTGTTTATCACTTCAATTAATACAACCCCCGGCATTGTTTTATTTTGTTTCTTTTTGTGTTCTGAGAGAAACATAATATTTTTTTCAATGGTTTTAAATTCATTCTTTCCAGCTGAAGGATGCAGTTTTTTATATGTATTGCTGTTGGCTGCAGATACGCTGTAGTATATTTCATCCAAATTAGCATTAACAAATTTCTTGGCATAATCATTATTTAATAATAAAGCATTAGTGAACAATTGCAAAATCATTCCTTTCTTTTTAACATAACTTGCCATTTCTACAATATTTGGATGTATTAAAGGCTCTCCTGCCCCGCTAAAAAGAATCAATTCTGTTTTGAGTTCATGCAAATTATCTACTAATTTTTTAAATACGCTTAATTTAATTTGTTGTTTTTTCCATCCATCACTGTATTCCTTGTCTGGTGCTGTTTTAGAATGAAACCAGCAATAAGAGCAATTCATGTTACAACTATTAGAGATATCTAAATGAAAATAAGCAGGCCCTATGAAGGCCTTCCCAGCAACTATTCCCAATAACCTTAATAGCTCTTCTTCACTTTCATCATATGATATTCTCTTGAATATCTCAATTAATTCTTTTTTTTCATTAGAACTAAATTTTGAAGTATTTAGCAATTGATTTATCTTATTAATAATCATTTTACTTTGTTTAACTGTTGAACTCACTAAGACTATTTTATATATCTTATGTTTTTTTAAAGTAATAGAATCAATAACAAATTAAATTAAAGAAATCACATGCTTACAAGCCTTGACTCAATCTCAGCCAAATCCTTTTCCAGCTTTTCTATTTCATCTGTTTTAATATCAATTTTTTTTGTTTTTCCCTTCTTTGTTTTTTCCGTTTTGCTTTTTACATAAACATCTTCCTTCATTCCATGTTTTGGAAAATGCTCCTTTAAACAAGACAGAAGAGTAAGTATTTCATTTATCTTGTCTCTGAACTCAAGAATTTTTTCATGTCTTTCTTCCCTGATTAATTTAAGTTTTTCATAATCCTTAAGGCTTTGCACAATTGCTTTTGATGATTCAAGAAGATTCCTCCTCAAGCTAACTGGTTCCTTTACACCAACATAAAATCCCTTTATTTCTGCCATAAATCTTCTCTATGTAGATTCGGGTTTTCCCAATGCCTCATCAACACTAGCTATCTTTTTCTCAATCTCCTCGAGGTTTGAGTCCCATTTTCCAAGCTGGTTGTATTCCTCTATTTTCAGCTCACTGATTCTTTTAAGTATATCCCTTGCCTCATCAAGCTTGTCCTTAACAAGCCTTACTGTTTCCAGTATCTTGTTGTATTCTTCAATTTTTATGAAAACCTGTGCATTTTCCTGCATTATATCACCCTTTTGATAGTATATCATCCACCGCTATAATCTTTTTGTTTAAGCCCTCTAGCGAATCATGCATTTTTTTTAGCTCATTATTCTCTTTTATTTTAATATTATTTAGTCTTTTTACTACCTCTTCTGAATTTTCTAGGACATTTATAACAACATTGATTTCATTTGATATTCCCTGATAACTCCTGACATTTACAAAAACTGGTTTTTTTGGATTAAATGCTCTTCTTTCAGGCACCTTAACCTTTGCTGGCAAGGAAACCTTTTTTTCAGTATCCTCCCTTGTTAGCATTATTGGCAGTTCAATTTCCTCTTCGGTTTCCTGCTCTTCCATCTCTTCATTGAATTCACCAAATTCAGGGGCAATACTTTTTTCTGGATGAACAGCAGCCTTTCCAAAAAAAGTTTCTCCTAATGAAGGCATATTTATTTCTGAGTTTTCTAACTCATTTAGAGGCTCTATTTTTGGAAGCGGACTAACATCTTCCTCTTCCATTGTTGGAAACTCAGGAAGCTCTGTAAGCATTTTTTCAGATTCTTGTGGTTCAGGGATTTGAACCTCTTGCTTTATATCTGTTTTTTCTTCTTCCTCTTTCTTTTTTTTGAGAAAA
>JAHIFA010000022.1 GCA_018901315.1 Nanobdellota archaeon
TGATAATTCTTTTAAATCAAATAATTATTTATACAACTACTATTTTTATTATATTATGGAACTATGCACTAAATGTGGAAAAAAAGAAATATTTTTGGATAATCTTTGTAGAGAATGCTATCTAAACAAGAATCCATTACTAATCTCTTTTAAACCGGTGAAGATTCTTATATGCTTCTTTTGCCGTAAATACTTCTCTAAGGGGAAATGGACTGGATTTAGAAAGCTTGAGGATGTAGTCAAAGATATTGTGCAAAAAAGATTAGTGTTTAATGATGATGCCAAGATAAGCTCATTTAAACTCAGGCCAGTAATCCCAAAATACAAGGATGGGCCAAATGTAAAAGTAGACATTCAAACAGAAATTACTGTTTTTGGCACTTATCCTGGCAAAAAAACAGTTGTGAAAGAGGAATATGTCCTCCCAGTAAAGGTAATTTTTATCCTTTGCCCGAAATGCAGCAGGCACAAAAGCGGCTATTTTGAGGGCATACTGCAATTAAGGAATGTTGATGATGAAGTAGTAGAATATGCTGTTGCTGAAGCCAAAAAACAAAATCAAAGGGGCATCTTTATAACTAAACAATTAAAAGTCAGAAACGGATTTGACATTTACCTGACAAAAAGAGGATATATACATGAGCTTGGCAGAGAACTCTTGAACAAGTTTGGCGGTGAAACAAAAGCCAGTAAAAAATTGTTCTCAAGGGACAAGCTGAGAAGCAGGGACATTTACAGGGTAAATGTTCTTTTCAGGCAGTCAAAATTCAAGAAGGGCGATATTCTGAATATAGATAATGAGCTATTTAAGGTAAAAAGGATTGACCGCCATCTTACAGTTGTCAACATAAAAACAGGAAAGAAAACATCAATAATGCCAAAACATCTCAAAGTTAAGGCTGCTGAAGAGGTTAAAGAAACAATAGTTTCACTTGTCTTTCCGCATGTTGAGGTACTGGATCCAGAGACATTCCAATCTGTAAAGCCAGAAAATATCAAGAACAGGAAATTCAAAATTAACCAAAAAGTAAGAGTTGTTGTTTTAGAAGGCAGGGTATGGCTTGTTGATTAGATTAAAGGTATTATTCTCATTAAATGGATTATAGTTCCTGCTACGAGCGGGACAATTATGTTATCATCAACTATCCTGTTATTCATCTTTAATTCAATAGCCTCTGCGATCATTGCACCGAAGGATGCCAGGAAAGCAGACAAAGAGCTTACAAAGAGCATTGCCCCAAGAAAGCCAGTAATTGCTCCTGCAATGTTTCCTTCTATTGATTTAAGGCAGTTAAGCGGATGCTTTTTCCTTCCAAAATGCCAGCCAAATAAATGTGAAACTGAATCTCCAAAAGTTAGTATCATTATTGATGCAAGCGCAATATCCCTTTCAAATAACTGAAGAACAAGCAGGCAGCCTATTAAAAAAGAGATGGTTCCTTTTCCGGGAAATGTTTTTAGCGTATCTTTTCTTTCAAATATTTTTAAAAAGGAATAAATTATTGGGATCTTAAATTTCTTGCTGAGAATAGAGATTAGAATTCCAGCAATAAGTATAATAAACAAGATTAATGAATTTAATATATTGTTAATTAACAGAATAATAATTGCCAGTCCAAGGCATATGTGGAATGCCTGCCTTCTTACCTCAAACCTGTTAATTTCCATTTTCTTTCCTTGAGCTTTATTATGAACAAGCTTGTTAAGTAACCAATTAAAGATCCTGCAACAACATCACTTAGATAGTGAACCCCTATATAAATCCTGCTAAATGCAACAAAGCATGCAGATAAAATCCAGAGCAGCTTTAGCTTTGGGTATGTTTTGTTAAGAATTGGAAGTGCTGCAAATGCAACAGCAGCATGTGAGCTTGGAAACGAATAATCAACAAAGTTTGTTAATGGCATAATCTTAATAATGCCTAAAGGCCTTGGCCTTGCTGTTATAAATTTTAATATATAAGTTATAAGATAAGAAAAAACAATGCTTAATCCCAAAGGCAATATCCATTCTCTCTTCTTTTTATTAAGCAGAAATAAAGATATTGAAACCATTGTTATGATTAACACTGGAATTAGGTTTGTGAACAAGTTTGAGAGATAATTTAAAACAGGATTTTTGATTAATGGCATTATCTTTAATACTATATTATCAACTAAAAAACCAACTAATAGGACAAATGCAA
>JAHIFA010000004.1 GCA_018901315.1 Nanobdellota archaeon
ACAAGATGGGGATTAATAATTGGGATGCATAAAAATCAGAAGATGTATAAATTCTAATAACATTATTGAATGTAGAATGAACAAAACAGGCAGACTGGATGGTTTAAGCATAGCTATAATAATCATAATAATACTGCTAGTTATCTGGTTTATTAGCAGGTTAATTGGTGGAAGCCTGGGATTCGAAGAATTAGTAATTGGCCTTTTGATTGCAAATTTAGGGTACTCTTTTTATTTAAGGGATTCTATAAACAAACTAGATTCAAAGATTTGTGGGCATCTTGGATGGCATAAAGGGAAGAATAGTAAACAATAATTCTTTATTAGCAAAAAAAATAATTATGGTTAAAAGAAACTAGCCAAACCACTTGCCAAGGCCTTCCTGTCTTTCCTTGTCAAATTCTCAGGCAGTAAGCATCAAAATCTAATATTATTAATTCTTTCTACTAAATAGTAATTAAAATAAAAAAGTTTATAAATAATGAATTTCTAACAATCAATAATGGCTTACATAGATTTTGAAAGTAATGGAATAGAATATAGACTGATTTTAGCTGAACATGAAACTAAAAGAAAAGAACCAATAGATGGGCTTGATGCTTTAATAGTGGAAACTGGTTTTATTGACCAAGAAGATTATGCAGATTATTTAACCAAAGAACCCATGTTAGCAAATTACTTAAAGGAAATTCGAGAAAGAGAAATTCCAATTTATTCCGTTGATAATAAAGGTAGAGGTAAGTTATTGTTTATAGCTACATGTGTCACACATTTTTTAATTCCCCCAATAATAGCTTATGGAGTTTTAAAGTTGGCGGGTGCTGATGGTGATACCGCATCCAATGTGGCTTCATACACGTTGTGGGGAGAGGGAGCTCTTTTTGTACTTCCAAGTTTTTTAGGTAATAATATTTCTAAATTCTTTGCAAAAATTAATTCAATTTTAAGCTTAATTAGACAAACACCAGATATAGAATTAAGAAATGCATTAACAGCTAGAAAAATAAAGAAAGGGGTTGTACCTCATTTACTTGAAAAATATCCTAAACGTTTTTCTAATAAATCTCCTAAGATTGGGATAATATATGGTGCAGCACATACCGGAATTAAAGAATGTTTAGAAAGTGATTCACGAGCAGGATTTTCCTTAGGGTTACATAAACACTATGGGTTGAAATTTATTCTTGATAAAAATATATTGAATGATGTTTATGAATATCATCTAAATAAGGGTGGTCCTACTACATATGATAGGTTCCAAGTAGAATTAATCTAAAAACTTTTTTCATAATTTAGAGTTTTTCTCGATTGTGTGCAACATACCTTAAAAGAAACTAACCAAACCACTTGCCAAGGCCTTCCTGCTTTTCCTTGTCTTTGCCAAAGACATCATCCACTCTTCTCTTTGTAAGCTCAAGGGTCTGCTTTAAATAAGCAGGAACATTATACTTATTGGCCAGGCTAATGCTTGGCTCAAGGTATTTAATAATTGAGCCTTCTGATATTGTAAAAATTATTCTGCCACTGCATGAATCACACTTGCCTATCAAAGGAGGCCTCCTGAACTTTTTATTGCATTTAACACACCTGAACTGCTGTATAGAGAATTTTCTTAGATTGCCTTTTATATCCTTTATAAAATGCTTGTCAATTACCATTGCTGCAACCTCTGCTTCATTAACAGCCCTTATCTTTTCTGCAAGCTCCATCTGGCCCTTAAGCTTGTCTTCCATTGAGGGAATTGCCTTGTAAGCAGAGCATAAAACACCTGAATTGATATTTTCAACCGGATGTGTGTAACCCATATTCTCATACTGGTTTATTGTTCCTAATCTGGTGCTTACCTGGTTTAAATTTAAATCTCTGGGATTATTGTATTTGTTGCAGGCCTCATAAAACTCAAGAGGGTATTTCCACCCAACATCCAGGTCAAAGAACATGTCATCCACCTCTGAAGGGGTAAGTTTTGATGTCAATACAAGGCATGCATCCTGCGTCGAGCCCCTATGGGCAGGCAGGAATTGCCTAGAAAAATTAAGAAATGCATCCATAGCCAGCATTACACTTGCTTCGTCACCATCACAATCACGCCTTGTTGCAGCATGGATCATAGGATGTGCATAAAATCCCTGTGTTTTTGAAAATCCTATTATTCTGCAAACTATTCCTGCAGATGTGTGTGGAGCAAGTGCAATAACAAGCTGCCCTGCTAAATCTTCTGGAGATTTAAGGTTATAATATGGTTTTTCCCCATAAAATCTAACTAAAAGGTCATCAACAAAATTTGCAATATTAAACAAAACAGTATCAGCACCAGCCTCAGCTGAATCAGGACATGAAGGCAATATAATATCTTGGGGTTTTATTTCTAATACCTGACCATCATTCTCAATCTCTTTTCCATATATATCCTTTACATAACCCATTTCTTTTAACTTTTTAATTGATGTTCTTATCTCTCTTGGCTTGAAATGTGTTATTGGCAATTGGGTCATATCATATCTTGTTGTTCCATCTTTGTTTACATAAATATCATGCTCTGCTCTTAATATTCCTTTAATAAAATGTTCTGGTATATGCTCTTTGTTTGACGTACCCCTCACTCCTTTTATTAAATCGGGGCAAGTCTTTATTTTTAATGCTGTAAGCCCTGCATTAAAATAATGGTTTATGTCTATGCTTTGAGTTTTGTATGCTTTTGCTTCTCCATGCTTGCATTTATTTGTTTCAATATTTCCACAGATGTTGCAGTAATATAATTTTTTTGTCTTCCTGCCACAAATCTCACAAACAGGAAAAATAGTTTCTTTATTGCATTTTTCACATTTGTAGATTGGAAAATCTGAGGTTATTTTTTTATTTTTCAGTGCAGCCTGAAAGGACCTTAAACGGTCACCCTCCTGGCCTATAGGAAATAAGACATGCGGGCTTCCGGTTAGTTTTCTCATCTTTGCCTTCTCTGGCCTGCCCATTCTTGCGCCGATAAATATCCCTGATTTATCCCTTACTTCTATTTTTGACAAAAGGTTTATTATATCCAGTGCATTTTTTTCCTTGTTTTCTTCAATTATTTTACTTGATTTTTCAATATCCTCTTTTTCTGAAATTCCCAGGTTAGACAAAAAAGCAATTGCATCACCTTCCCTAATAACCACAAATTCATTGTTTACAGCAGAATGCTGGACACCAATAAGCTCAAGAACCCTTTTTGGCTCTTCTTTTAAAGGCAGAACAATTTTTATTTTGCTCTCCTCCCTTATAATTTTCATCTTATTAAGCCAATTTATAAGAATTTTTAATTCACTAAAAGAAATAGTCTTCCAATGAAATGTATAGGTTGGGTGCAATGGAATATTAAGTTGTTTTGATAATTTTATCGCATCCTGTGCCAGGGGTTTAATATAAAACGGGTTTTTTAATAATTCAGATAAATTATCTTCAGGAATGCCAATTAAATTTGATAATTTAATAATATCAAGTGTTCCAAACATATCAACAATTGCCTTTTCAAGCTCCTGTATCCACCACTCCTCGCAGTACCCAGGTGGCACTAAGATATGTGCCCTGTTGAAAAAATCCCCATAACTAATAAGTATATCACCAAGGAAAATAATCTCTTTAATATCTTTAACATACTTTTTTGCTTCCTGCTCTGAGTTTAATCTTAAGACAGACCCATTATTCAGCTTAACAATTGGCCCCTCAATACAATTGCAGGGGCTAACAGTAGTTGCCTTTCCTGGCCTTTCAACTTTAAGCTGTGTTCCTGTTGCAATATAATTCTGCAGTACAACCATTGTGGCAGGGCTTATGCTGGTTGCAGAATAACCAGATGTTCTTGAGCGGCCATACCTCAATCTAAAGCCTCCTGTTCTTAAAGGAAATGCTAGTATTGGCCTGCCTGCAACTAAATCCTGTATAAAAGTGTAGTTTGGTGTGATTTTCTCACCAGCATTATTGATTTTTCCTTTTGCCTTAACCTCTTTTTGTATGTCTAAAAATTCCTCAAGAAAATTCCATTGCTCTAAATCAAATTCTTTGCTGAATTTTGAAAGCCTGTTCCATAATTTGGGAGCTTTTTGCGCAAGGCATTCTGCAAAAACAAGACAAGCTCCCCCTCTTATTCTGTTTGTTCCTATTCTCTCAATATCCTTATAATTTGAGACATCTATTTTCTCTGTTGGATCCCCATCTATCTGAACGGGAAGGTTTCTTGCCAAGAATGCAAGCTCTTTCTCGCTTGGGAGATATTGCAGGTTTGTTGCCCTTTCATGATAATCAAGAACCTCTCTTATAATCCTATTAATCTCTTTTTCTGTTGGGTCATATGGGGAATAACCCATCTTTTTTCTTACATAATCTGCAATAAGCACAGAAACAGAGCCTCCTGTTCCTCCAGCGCTTCTTATTGGGCCAGAGTACATAAGGGCAAAATAATCTTTTCCATCCCTTCTTTTCCTTATATCAAGCCCAACAAATCCTTCCAAGGGAGAAGCAACAGTTCCCATTGTATGATAAGCAAATCCCACTCTTATGCCGACTTCCATTGCTTCTTTTTTATCTTTAAATTTGCAGAATTTCTCTTTTGCAATTTCTTCTGCAATAATCAATGAGATTTTCCAATCCATTGCTTTATACTTTTTTTCTAAATCAAGAATTCTCTTTGATATGCCAGAACCAATTATTTGCGGCGCAACTGTTGAAATCAAGCCCTCAACTCTTTCAGCCATATTTTTTGCAAGAGGTATATCCACTTTAATCTCAGGGTCATAACCCTTTTTTTTTGCTTTATTGGCCAGGTTATATTCAGTTTTAATCTTGGAATCTATTTCATTAAAGTATAATTCCATTTCCGGGCTTGTTTGTATTTGTTCCTGCATCTTACTCTCCAAATTTAAGTATTTTAACTTCTCTTGTCTGCAAGTTGATAATTGGGACTCTGCATGGTTCCGGGTGGTGTCCTACCTTTTCCTGAAATGCTGTTTTGCTCTGCCAGCATGAGCCGCATATCATAGTTACATTGCGATAATTTGAAACAGATGATTTATGGATATGTCCTGTTAAAAAAAAGTCTGGGACACTGCTTATAACAAGAGGGTCTCTTTTGACATCAGGGATATATAATGTTGATTTATGTGTTGGTGCAAGATGCCTTCTTTGCAATAAAAATTTCATCATAAGATCTGGCCTGTCATACCCTCCCTGGTTTCTTATTGACTCCACATTGGCAATAAAGTAATCAAATGAAAATCCATGATAAAATAAAACATCAAAACCTGGAAAATCTTTTGTAAAACCTATGTTAATCATTGCTGGATTAGAAATCATAATAACATTAGGCAATTCCCAGATAGCAGCTGCAAAATCCTTGTAAAGTTCTGGCTGCGGCTCTGCTATTCTCATAGCATCGTGATTCCCGGGGCAGATAATTAATTTTATATGAGAAGGTATTTGTTTTAACAGTTTTGCACACTCATTATACTGTTGGTATATATCTTTTATTAACAGCTCAGAATCCTGCCCGGGGTATATCCCCACTCCATCAACTAAATCACCCACAATAAAAATATATTTAACTTTACTTGCAATTTCTTTTTGCTTTTCATTTCCTGTCTGGCAATTAATCCATTTAATAAATTTATTAAATTCTTCTGGCAGAAAATCAAGAGAACCAATATGCAAATCTGAAAGGCAGATTGCATAAGCATCATAGGGTGCTTTTTTAAGCTCTTTTTGCAGAGGTATGTCAGGCCATAAAACATTATTGGCAAAAACAATATTTTCTCCATTCACCCCTGTTATGCCTATTACTTCATCCAAAACAATATCTTTTGCTGCTTTAATTAAATCTGTTTTATTTTTGCTGATAAGAATGCTGATTGATCCTGTTTGGTCTTCTAATTTTAGTATTATATTGTTATTTTTAGTTATTTTTTTGTCATTAACAAGGCCTATCAAAGAAATGGTTTCTTTTTCTTTTTTATTGATAATCCTGTTAATAGACATGAGGTTTTGTAATTCCTGCCTGTTTTTAAGCATGTTTTCTATAGCTTTATACCTTGAATTAAAGAATGAAACAAAATCCTTAACATCCCTTTTTTTTGATTCTTCATTATATGAAAATAATATTTTAACATCTGGCTCTTCATTGCTTTTGGTTATATCAAAATAATCAATAAATTTATGGTATAATATTTTATCTCTGCCCTTTTCATAAAGCACTTTCAATCTTTCAAATTCAAACCAGTTTATATCCTGAATATTTTTATTTAATAACCTCTGGTGTATATCATTATTTAGCAATAAAAAATCATTTGAAATTATTTTATTTGATACCAAATTATATAATTTTTCTGAATCTGTTTCAGAAGTTATTTTATCAATGAAATCAGGGCTTATAAGAAGATTATTCTTTAAAAAAAAATTAACTACCTCTTTTTGTTTAGAAATATTCTCTTTCATTTTTCAGGTGAGAAGAATTATTCTTGATTAAATCAAGATAAGCCTAATCCTTCTTCTAATATTTTTTTAATTTTGGATTCTGAATCAGATGTTGTTGCTAGTGTTATTTCTCTTGTTCTTCCTTGGCGGCCTTTTGAAATCACTTTTGCATTTATTATTCCAAGCATGTCTAACTCTGCGATTATATCAGAAACCCTTCTTTGTGTTAAAGGCCTCAACCCTGCCCTAAAGCAGGTTCCCTTATAAACTTCGTATGCTTTTCCTGTAAAAATTATATTGTTTTTCTTTGTATAAAGGGAAAATATTGCATAAAGCACTGCCTGGAATTGTTTTGGCTGTGTTGTGACTATATCTGTAATTCTATCTCTTTCTATTTTGTCTTCTGCTTCATCAATATGCTTTATTTTTATTGAAGTATAACCATTTCTTTCGGCTAGTTCTCCTGCAACTCTTAAAAGTTCCAAAGCACGCCTTGCATCACCATGATCTCTGGCAGCATATGCAGCGCATTTTTCTATAACACCCTGCTCAAGAACCTCTTTTTTAAAGGCTTCTTTTGCCCTTTGGTTTAATATATCCTGTATTTGAAGGGCATTATAAGGGGGGAATAATATTTCTTCTTCTGATAAAGATGATTTGATTCTTGGGTCGAGATTATCCACAAAAATAAGGTCATTTGATATTCCTACAAGGGATATTTGAGCATTTGTTAACTCAGTATTTATTCTTGTAAGGTTATATAATAATTCATCCCCTGCTTTTTTGACAAGTTGGTCAATTTCATCTAATATTAAAATAATCAGCTGCTTTTCTTTGTTTATTATATTAAAAAAAATGTTATAAACTTCATCTGTTGGAAGGCCTGTGGGAGGTATTTCCTTTCCAAATTCCTTTATAAGTTTTGCTATTAACCTATATTCTGTGTCTGCAACTTTTCTTAATTTGCAGTTAATATAAAAAATTTTTAAAGGAATATTTTCTTTTTTTGCAACTTCTGACATTTTTGTTGCGGTATATTTAATAGAAAGAGTTTTTCCAACACCTGTTTTTCCATAAACAAAAAGGTTAGATGGTTTCTCAAGCCTTAATGAAGGACCAAGTATGTTTGCTATTTGATTTATCTGCTCATTTCGATGGAGTATTAAATCTGGAGAATATGTTGATTGTAACTTTTCTTTATTGTTAAATAAGGATTCTTTAGTTAAAAATTTTTCAAAAAATCCTGTTAATCCTTTTTGCATCATTTTCCACTTGAAAGTAAGGTCACTTATTTAATAATAAAAACCTTTATTGCCTCTCACCCCTTCATTTCAGATAAAAGAAATGTTTCAAATTAAATTATAAAAAATAGTAACTTGTTTTTATATACTATTGTAAATTAAAATGTTTATTATATTATTATATTATTGTTAATAACTATTATAATATATACTTTAAATTAAATAATTAAAAAATAATTGAAATAAATATCAAATAAACAATATTTTCTATATTGAAAATAAATATAATTATCGACTATAATAATAAAATAATATTAATTTAATAAATAATAATAATAATTAAATAAATAACAAAATAATAATCTTTAATTAACTTAAAAATAATAAAAATAACAAATAATAAAATAATATATAAAATAAGATTTGATTATATTAATATATTCACTTAATAGAATAAAATACAACTTAAATTACTTTTTTTAAGTCTTTTCATTAAAAATTTCCATGTGAAACTAAGGGGTGAGTAGGTGTTATTTCCTTAGGAGCATTTTTCTGCTTTTTGTTACTTTAAAATAACAAAAACCGAAAGATTTATATATAAAAACTATTTATCACTATTAAATAAGTATTAAATTAATAAATATAATGATTGGAGTTTAAAATGATTGTAAAAAAAGATTTTTTAATTAAACTAAAGGATTTTGGATTAAACAGCTATGAGTCAAAACTTTGGACAGCTCTCTTATCAAGAGGGGTTTCAACTGCTGGAGAACTTAGTGATATTGCAAATGTCCCAAGGTCAAGAAGCTATGATGTTCTTGAATCACTTGAGAAAAAAGGCTTTATAATAATGAAAGTAGGCAAACCTATAAAATATATTGCTGTCCAGCCAGAAGAGGTTGTTGAAAGAATAAAGAAAAAGATAGATGAAGACACTGTTTACAAGAGAAAGCTTCTTGATACAATAAAATCAGAAGGAGTATTAAATGAATTGAATCTTTTATTTAAGAATGGAATTAAGATGATTGAGCCAAATGACTTATCAGGCTCTTTAAAAGGGAGGCAGAATTCTTATAATCACCTTGAATTGCTGATGAAAGAAGCTAAAGATAATTTAATTCTTATGACTACATCGGAAGGTCTTGAGAGAAAACATAAATCATTTAAAAAGATATTTAAGAAACTTAAGGATAATGGCGTCAAAATAAAAATAGCAGCACCAATAAATTCTAATTCACAGAAAATAGTTGAAGAATTATCAAAAATTGCAGAATTAAGAAACATAAATCATATAAGCGCGAGATTTTGTGTTATTGACAACAAGGATTTATGGTTTATGGCCTTAGACGATAAAGAAGTGCATCCGAGCTATGATCTGGGAATATGGATAAAAACACCTTTCTTTGCAACTGCAATGACCAAAATGTTTGACTCTGTCTGGAAAGACCTAAAACCAATTAAAAATTAAAGGTAATGAAAATGACAAAAAAGATTGAATTTAAAAAATTAATGGAAGACGTAACTGGCGGTAAAGATAGTAATTACAGAGAATATGAGGGAAAAGAATTATATATTCATAACATAATAATATCTGATAAGGAAAAATATGAAGAAAACGGAAAATATAGGCCAAAACTTGTTGCTATACACCCAGATAGGAATTTTCTATGGATAAAATCAGATAAAAATATGTCTATAGAAAAAATATTGGAAATGGCACTTATTAAGGAAGGAGAAGTAATAAATGCGCAAGGAATATTTTCTACAGGAGACTGGCTAGAGAATCACTATCTTAATTTATCTAATTTTGAATACGTCAAAAAGTTCTATGGTAGGGAATAATTTATATTTAGCGAGCCCGCCAATTATAAATAACATATTGAATTTGTGTATGATTGGCAATAATATGCCTTAAATAAAGTCAGACAGATAAATATCATAAAAGCTTTTATATATTACAAAAAAATACATTTAATTCATGAAAGAACCACGTATTAAAGCATGTTATGTATTTCCTGG
>JAHIFA010000023.1 GCA_018901315.1 Nanobdellota archaeon
GAATTTGTAGCAGTGCTTGCAGAACTGCTTTTGCAGGTCAGAAGGAATCCTGACCTTGTATTTCATGGCTATTTTTCTTGCAAGCTCAACATACCTGTTTGCAAGCTCTTTATCCTCTTTAAAAACATCTCTTGCCTCTTTAAAAAGAGTTTTAATCCTCTCAAGTGCAATTTCCCTTTGGCCTGCAGACTTTTGCTTATATCTCCTCATAAACTAATAAAAACTAAAATCATATATAATCTTTTTGATTAAATTAGGATTATAACTCTTTTACAGTTTCTTTTAATGCTTCTGTAATGGGCGTTAATCTGTAATTCAAATCTTCTTGTGCCTTATTTGAATTAACAAAAAAACAGTAATCCATTATTCTAAGGCTTTCTCCTGTAATTAGTGATGGAATGACTAAGGGGGCCAGATTATTAACAATTTTAGGGATTCTTATTATTTTCCTAGTTCCCAGTTCTTTCTTTGCTTCTTTAATTAGCTGGTTAAATGTAAGATTATGGCCCCCAAGATTATATATTTCAACTTTATCCTGCTTTTTCCTGTCAGGATTGGTAATTCTTTTTAGTGCCTTAACATAAGCCCTTGCTACATCATCTACATATACAAAACTTGCTCCCCCCCCGAAATAAGGTTCAAACCCTTTTTTTAAAAAACCTAAAAGCCTTGTTGTAGAAGTTTTTCCATGGCCAATTAGTGAGCTTGGCCTCAGTATTATTGCATCTAAACCTGATTTCTTAACTATTTCCTCTGCAATGTATTTTGTTGTAAAATAAGCTGACTTGATGCGCTTAATCTCTTCAATCTGTGGCAGCTGCTCCTCAACATTTCCATAAGGATTGTTTGAAATACCCAAGACAGCTGCAGAACTTGTGTAAATCAGCTTTTTATTCAATCTTAAGCAGATATCAACAATATTCACTGTTCCATCAACATGAAGCTTGTATAAAATATCCTTCTCTTTAGGGTTGTAGCTTACCTTGCCAGCGCAATGAATAACCACATCTGACTCTTCAATAGCTTCTTCAAGAGTAATTCCACCCCCTGCAATGTCACAAGTATAGGAATTATATCCTTTATTTTGTTTGTTTACATCTCTTGATAGTATGCTGATTTCATAATCCTCTCTCTCAAGATAATCAGCAATCCTGCTTCCGAGAAAACCTGTTCCACCTATTACAAGGATTTTTTCTTTGGTCATGAGATTATATTAAAAAAAGAAAATTTAAAAATCTGTTGATTAAGTTCCTCTTTTAATATAGCTTGTGTGCAATAGTTTGTGTGCTTTTTTGCTTAATGGCCTCCCTAAGAATTCCTTGTAAAGCTGGATTATTACAGGATTTTCATGAGACCTTCTTATTGCCTTGTTTTTATCATTAATATACAGGGCGTTCATTCTCTTCTGAACAATCTCTTTATTGGTTGGAATTGGCTGGCCTCCGCCAGCAATGCAGCCGCCAGGACAGGCCATGACCTCAATAAAATCATATTTGCATTTTTTGTTTTTTATCTGCTCTAAAATCTCTTTTGCATTATGAAGCCCGTTTACAACAGCAAAATTTACTTTTCTTTCATTAATGATTATACTTCCTTCCTTAAAATCAGACATTCCCCTTATCTGGTTGAATTCAAGCATCTCAAGCTTTTTTCCAGTTGCTGTTTCATAAGCTGTTCTTAATGCAGCTTCCATTACACCGCCGCTTGCTCCAAAGATTGTTCCAGCACCTGATGACAAGCCCAATGGAGTGTCAAACTCCTCATCTCTTAATTTATTGAATTTTATTTTCTTGCTCTTGATTAATCTTGCAAGCTCTCTTGTTGTCAGAACATAATCAACCTCTTTTTTCATCTCTCTTCTTTGGATTTCAAACTTTTTTGCAGTGCAAGGCATTATGCT
Source organism: Nanobdellota archaeon (assembly GCA_018901315.1). Lineage (GTDB taxonomy): Archaea > Nanobdellota > Nanobdellia > Woesearchaeales > CG1-02-33-12 > CG1-02-33-12. Next base: position 1,901 of record JAHIFA010000023.1, read on the forward strand.
GACAACAACAAGCTCTTTATTATTAATCTTATATTTCTCCTTATAGTAGCTCTTTGCAATTGCCCCGAACATATCATGAGGGCTCTTGCATGTTGAAACATGCTTTAAAAGC